>DAISKH010000026.1:0-28091 GCA_036821105.1 Limnohabitans sp. | reverse complement strand
CAGTGCCACCACCTCAGGGGCCGCCTTCTTGAAGCGTCCTTTGCCTAAACGACGGAAATAATGCGGAGCATCAAAGAGGAGCAGTAAGCTAGCGAGTTGCTGGGCCAAGCTCGCTTCGCTTGAGAAATACTCCCGGGCTAACTCGGTAAAGTCAAATTCGTTGTCCTGAGCAAACTCATAGGCGAGTTCGGTCTCCATGCCCAGACGAATGTCTTGAGCCTGAGTCCAGAGCACACTGGGTGTTGGGGCCTCGAACTGCATTAAGAGCAAGGCATTTTTGACCTTGACCCGTTTGCCCGTCTCAAGTTCAATTTGAGCCGAAGTATCGGTCGTGGAGAGGATTTTGCCGCTGGCGTATTTGCCCGCTTCTTCAAAGATTGCATACATGGGCGGTATTGTCCCATGGACTGATGGATGGAGCGGGCGTGAAAGCTACAAAATTCCTGAACTCAGGGGCCACTTGCCATGGATAATAGACCCTATGTCAATCATATTGGAAGAACCCAACCCCTTTCAACGGATGAAATTCATGCTTCAAGGCTTGGATGGTCCTTTGTTGGTGGCGGTATTTTTACTGGCCTGTGCCGGCATGCTCACCATGTACTCCTCTGGTGGAGGGGGGGATGGGCGCTTCATGGATCATGGGCGCAACATGCTGCTCGCTTGTCTCATCATGTTCATGGTGGCTCAAATTCCGCCCCATCGATTGATGTCCTTTGCCTTGCCCCTCTACACCGTGGGAGTGGCTTTATTGATTGCAGTGGCACTCTTTGGGCTCACAAAAAAAGGCGCCAGGCGGTGGCTTTATGTGGGGGTGGTGATCCAGCCCAGTGAGATCTTGAAGATCGCCATGCCCTTGATGCTGTCTTGGTGGTTTCAAAAGCGAGAGGGTCAATTGCGACCCTTGGACTTTATGGTGGCGGCCATTCTCTTGCTCGTGCCCGTGGGTTTGATTGTCAAACAACCCGATTTGGGCACCGCGATCTTGGTGTTGTCGGCTGGTTTTTATGTGATTTTCTTTGCCGGATTGAGTTGGCGTTTGATCGTGCCGCCCGTGGTGATTTTTTTGGGCTTGGTGTTGACCTTGGTGATCTTGGAGCCCACGCTGTGTGAGGATCAATTCCATTGGCCGCTACTAAGAGACTACCAGCAGCAGCGCATTTGCACACTCCTGGACCCCTCGCGAGACCCCCTGGGTAAGGGGTTTCACATCATCCAAGGGATGATTGCGATTGGATCGGGGGGGATTTTCGGTAAAGGCTTCTTGCAAGGCACACAAACTCACCTGGACTTCATCCCCGAGCACGCCACAGACTTTGTGTTTGCCTCTTACGCCGAGGAGTTTGGGCTTTTCGGAGCGATTTTATTGATCGTGGGTTTTGTATTTTTAATACTGAGGGGGCTCAGCATTGCGCTGGAGGGCCCAACTCTCTTTAGCCGGTTGCTTGCGGGCAGCATCACCTTGATTTTTTTCACCTATGCGTTTGTCAACATGGCCATGGTGAGTGGAATCTTGCCTGTGGTGGGGGTCCCGCTGCCTTTCATCAGTTACGGTGGAACTGCCATGGTGACTTTGGGTTTTGGATTGGGTATCTTGATGTCGGTCTCCAAAGCCAAGCAACTCGTGCAGTCCTGAGATGGACCACTTTTAGCGTTCACTCTTCTCCCTCTCCAGCGAAAGAGAAATGTCCCTTTGTTGGCTCATGGGCATTGCCATGCCCCGCTTGGGCCAATGCCAATACACCCCCTACAATGCAGACTTATGATGCACAACACTTCCCCCCTTTTCGCAGCCTTCCCCTTTGACCATGCCTTGGGTTTAGAGGCTGGGCTTGCTTCGCCCATTGCTCCGCATCAAAGCTTGAGTGCGAGTAAACCTTCTGCCACGGCGTCACAGCAGCGACAAACCGTTGCGCACGACTTATTGCTCAAGCCCTTTGGCTTGGATGAAGGCCATCTCCAGCGCGCCTTGGCCGAGATCACCCAACACCAAGTTGACGATGCTGACTTGTATTTTCAGACCACTCGCTCAGAGGGTTGGAGTTTGGAAGAAGGTATTGTCAAGACCGGTTCTTTCAGCATCGACCAAGGCGTTGGGGTGCGAGCAATCAGTGGAGAAAAGACTGCGTTTGCCTATTCCGATGACATCTCGTGGGGCAGTTTGTTGGACGCAGCGCGCACGGTGCGCACCATCACCGCTTCCCTTAGCAACGGGCGCCAAAAGGTGCCACGGGGTAAAACCCCCTCGGCCAGGCGGTTGTATGGAGTGGAGGACCCGATCGCCAGCATGGACAGCGCTGCCAAGGTGGCTCTTTTGGAAAAAGTTGAGGGCATGGCCCGTGCCGTGGACCCCAGAGTCGTTCAAGTGATGGCAAGCCTCTCCATGGAGCACGATGTTGTGTTGGTCGCGCGTGCCAACGGTGTGCGGGCAGCCGATATACGCCCATTGGTGCGTTTGAGTGTGACGGTGATTGTGGAACAAAACGCACGCCGCGAGACAGGCTCAAGCGGTGGGGGTGGACGTTTTGGTTTGGCTTATTTTGATGATGCTTTGCTGAGCTCTTATGCAAAAGAGGCCGTTCAGTGTGGACTCACCAATTTGGAGGCGCGCGCTGCTCCCGCTGGAGAGATGCCGGTGGTGTTGGGGCCGGGTTGGCCAGGCATCTTGTTGCATGAAGCCATTGGCCACGGCTTGGAGGGTGACTTCAACAGGAAGGGTTCGAGTGCCTTTAGTGGAAGAATTGGTCAACGAGTGGCGGCCAAGGGCGTCACGGTGCTTGACGACGGCACGCTCTCTCATCGACGCGGCTCCTTGAATGTGGACGATGAGGGGGAGCTCAGTCAACGCAACGTTCTCATAGAGGACGGCATTTTGCAAGGCTATATCCAAGACACCATGAACGCTCGTTTAATGGGGGTCAAGCCCACGGGCAATGGACGGCGTGAGAGTTATGCTCACTTGCCCATGCCCAGGATGACCAACACCTACATGCTCGGGGGGGATCGTGATCCTGCTGAGATCATTGGCAGTCTAAAGCGCGGGTTGTACGCCAGTAATTTTGGGGGTGGACAAGTTGACATCACCTCAGGCAAGTTTGTCTTCTCCACGAGCCAAGCCTGGTGGGTTGAAAACGGTAAATTGCTCTATCCTGTCAAAGGCGCCACTTTGGTGGGCAATGGTCCGGATGCCCTCACTCGGGTGAGCATGATTGGATCGGATTTGCATTTGGACTCGGGTGTGGGAACCTGCGGTAAGGAGGGTCAAAGCGTCCCCGTCGGTGTAGGCCAACCGACCCTTCGCATTGAAGGCTTGACGGTGGGTGGAACGGCCTGAGGAGTTGGTCTCTCTAGGGTTGCTTACCCCTCAACAGTGCGTGGGGGGGTGCAATGAGATAGCAGTGATGGCGTCCCAAAAAAATGCGACGCTCAGACCTGTCATTTTTTTGTGATATATTTTGGACATGTTGATTTTTTCTCTATTTGGATTTTTTAGAAGCTTTCTCACACCGCTTGGCGGCTGAGAGAGTTTGAACGAATCCATCTCGTTTTAAATTCACACCAGCCGCCCCTAGAGGGCGGTTTTTGCATTTTGGGACCCCTTTTTTGACTCCTCGTTGGAGTGCCCTGGAGTAAGAGAAGTCTCTGGGGGTCATCTTTTTCTGAAAGTTCATGCCATGAAGTCCAAAGCTCAGCCTACACACTTGCCACTTGGTGCCGAAAAAACCAGTCAAACCGATGACCAGCGCATCAAGGACATCACCGTCTTGCCGCCTCCTGAGCATTTGATCCGATTTTTTCCAATTCAAGGCACCCGAGTCGAAGAGCTCATCGCTCATACGCGTCGCAGCATTCACCGCATCATGGCCAAGGAAGATGACCGCTTGCTGGTGGTGATGGGGCCGTGCTCGATCAATGACCCGGCCGCTGCACTCGAGTATGCGCGTCGTCTGCTGGATGCTCGCGCCAAGTACTCGGGCACATTGGAGGTGGTGATGCGGGTGTATTTCGAGAAGCCTCGCACCACAGTGGGTTGGAAGGGACTGATCAATGATCCTTATTTGGACGAGAGCTACCGTATTGACGAGGGCTTGAGGATCGCTCGCCAACTCTTGATTGAGATCAACCGCTTGGGGCTGCCAGCGGGGAGTGAATTTTTGGATGTGATTTCACCCCAATACATTGGAGACTTGATTTCTTGGGGGGCAATTGGGGCGAGGACCACCGAGAGTCAAGTGCACCGGGAGTTGGCCTCCGGAATCTCTGCACCCATTGGCTTTAAGAACGGGACCGATGGCAATATCAAAATTGCCACCGATGCCATTCAAGCGGCAGCAAGGGGACATCACTTTTTATCGGTTCATAAAAATGGCCAAGTCGCCATTGTTCAGACCCAAGGCAATGCGGATTGCCATGTGATATTGCGTGGTGGTAAGAAGCCCAACTATGACGCTCAAAGCGTACAGGAGGCCTGCGCAGAGTTGGAGAAAGCGCATTTGCCCGCGGTCTTGATGGTGGACTGCTCGCACGCCAATGCCAGCAAACAGTTTGAGCGGCAAAAGGATGTGGTGCACGACTTATCCCAGCAAATTTCAGCTGGCTCAAGTCACATTTTTGGAGTGATGCTGGAGAGCCATTTGATTGAAGGCGCCCAAAAATTCACACCCGGTAAGGATGATGTGTCTGCTTTGACCTATGGCCAGAGTATCACTGATCCATGCCTAGGGTGGGACGACTCGTTGGCCTGCCTTGAGGAGTTGTCGACTGCTGTGAAGGCCCGCCGTCAAAGGGCATAAGTAAAACGGCTGCCCGCGGTCGATTTTGATTGAATCCGCTGAGCCCTATTAAGTCCTACAAAGCCCTCTTAGACCCCACGGGGCCAGAGTATGGTCTAGCTTTAGGCCGAGAGTTGTCTTAGGGCAATGTGCGTGGCTGGGCCAGTCGGCTCAGGAGTTTGGCGTGAATTCCACCAAAACCGCCATTGCTCATACAGACAATGTGATCGCCTGGGAGTGTGTGAGCACTCACAAGCTCAATTAAAGATTCAATCGTATTGGCACACATTGCCCGCTCACCCAAGGGCGCCAAAGCGTCTGCTGCATTCCAGTCCAGCCCTTGGGTATGGCAAAAACTGAGGTCTGCACTTGAGAGCGACTGGGGCAATAGCGCTTTCATGCTGCCGAGTTTCATGGTGTTGCTGCGGGGTTCAAACACACACAAAATCCGTGCACTCTTGCCCACTTGCCGCCTGAGGCCTTCCAGTGTGGTTTGGATGGCGGTGGGGTGATGGGCAAAATCATCATAGACACTCACCGGCATTGAAACCGGTATTGATGCCGATATTGAAGTGGGGTGAGGCTCGGTGGCTAAGCGAGAATCTTCACCTGGGAGGGTGACTTGGCCTTTCAGCTCCATTCGGCGACGCACGTTTTGAAAGAGCTCCAGGGCTTGAAGACTCACACTCACCTCAACTCCGACGTGGTGTGCGGCCGCGATGGCGGCGAGCGCATTCATCTGGTTGTGCACGCCACTCAAAGACCAACGCAGTCGGCCCATGGCTCTACCTTGGTAGTGAACTTCAAAATCCTCGGCCGGTCCTTGGAGGTGCCAGTCAATGTTGAGTGTCTTGCCATTGGGGCTAGAGTTTTCCGCATGGGCTGCAAAACCCTCACGCTCGCTCCAGCAACCCATCTCGATCACGCGCTGCAAGCTGGGCTCTTGGGCGTTGACGATCACTCGGCCTAGGCCTGGTACGGTCCTCACCAGGTGATGAAATTGCCGTTCAATGGCCTTCAAATCATCAAAGATGTCAGCGTGGTCGAATTCGAGATTGTTCAAAATCACCGTTCTGGGTCGGTAGTGAACAAATTTGCTGCGTTTGTCAAAAAAAGCAGTGTCGTACTCATCGGCTTCGATGACGAATAAGGGCTTGGCTGTTTGGCCATTGCTCTGAGGTAGACGTGCCGAGGTGTTGAAGTTCAGGGGCACACCTCCAATCAAGTAACCGGGTTTCAGGCCCGCGTACTCCAGGATCCAGGCCAGCATGGAGCTTGTCGTGGTTTTACCGTGAGTTCCGGCTACCGCCAAGACATGAAACTCATGACCGGGTTTGTGCAGCAAGTGTTCACTGAGCCATTGAGGGCCACTCACGTAGGGGAGCCCCAACTCCAGGATCGATTCCATTAAGGGGTATTTCGCGACGCCGTCTGCAGAGTGATGGCGCGACACCACATTGCCCACCACAAAGAGGTCGGGCTTGAGGGCCAACTGCTCGTTACCAAAACCTTGGGTGAGTTCGATCCCCAGGGCTTGGAGTTGATCGCTCATGGGCGGGTAGACGCCTTGATCGCAGCCCGTGACTCGGTGACCACTGGCTTGGGCCAAGGCCGCCAAGCCGCCCATGAATGTGCCGCAAATGCCTAAGATGTGTATGTGCATGACCTGCATTTTAGGCTTGAGCCGAGGGCCAAAAGGGACGTTCAAGTAAAAATGATGTGCTCCTTCACCTGCTGGGATATAAACGCGTGCACAATGCGGGATGTGAAGAACGAACATGAAGAATCCATCGCCCAAACAGCCGCACAATTGGTGGTGCAAGAAGGTTTGGAATACAGAGATGCCAAGCGCCAAGCTCTGAAGCGTTTGGGCCTCTCCCCGCGCACGCCCTTACCGAGTAATGCCCTAGTCGAAGAGGCGGTGAAGGAGTACATTGCTATTTTTTGTGGCGATGAGCAAGTTGAGGAATTGACCCATTTACGCGAGTTGGCGCTCAAATGGATGGTGAGACTCAGGGACTTTCGGCCCCATCTCAGCGGATCAGTTTGGCGGGGAACAGCGAGCGCTCAGTCTGATATTTACCTGCAACTTTTTTGTGAAGACCCCAAAAGCGCTGAGATCGAGCTCATCAACCTGGGTTTGCGTTACCAAGTCACTCGCATCCGAGGCTTCAAAGGCGAGGATGTGGACGCGTTGAGTCTTAATATCCAGTCAAGCGTGTTGGCGCGATATGTAGGATTGCATTTGATGATTTATGACCTCGATGACATTCGAGGGGCCCTTAAAGTTGACCCTCAGATGGGTCCTTTGAGGGGCAACGAACAAGCTGTGATGAAGCTGCTGGAGTAAGATCTCAACATGAACGATCAAGTCCCCCCCCCAAAGTCTCTCAGCCAGCCAGCCCCCTTGTCTGAGGACCTCTCCCGGGAGTCCCTCCCCGGTGGGACTCGTCGCGCTACGGTGTTGGCTGGATTGGGCGTGGCCGCAGCGGCCGGTTTAATTGGTTGGGGCGCGCGTGAGTGGGTCCAAAGGGGAGGTTGGGGCGAGGGGGCCCTGTCTGAGGAGGTGAGCCGAACTCTCTGGTCCTCATCCTTTGAGCAACCCGATGGCCAAACGCTCTCCATGGCCAATTTAAAAGGGCGCCCCTTGGTGCTTAATTTTTGGGCCACCTGGTGTCAGCCTTGTATTGCAGAGATGCCGCTATTGGACGCTTACTTTAAGCAAAATACGTCTAAAGGTGTTCAAGTTCTGGGTTTGGCCATTGATCAACCCAGTTCTGTCAGGCATTTTTTATCCCTCAGGCCTGTCAGTTATCCCATTGGATTGGCGGGTTTGCAGGGGCCGCAGCTCAGCAAAGACCTGGGGGACGCACAGGGAGGCTTGCCCTTCACCTTGGTCTTCGCCCCGAATGGAGATTTGTTGCATAGACATCTGGGCCGTTTGCATGAGGCTGATATCGCAGGATGGCCATTGGCGTGATCTGTGAGAAGTTCTTTATTTTTATTAACTTCAACTAATTTCTTTTAAAATAAGCTTAAAAGTTGCAATTGAGCGCTATCTAAAGCTTTTTTGTTTTTCTTGATCGCAGTTTGCTATCCCCGAGGTGAGTAATTCCATTGCTTACCCACACGCATAAAACAAAATATTTTTTAAGTTTTAATGTATTTTATTGGAATTTGAGGTAAATTAGGCGGTCTTTAGCTGAAATTAGTGAAACTTATGGATTTGAGAAAACTTAAAACTTTGATCGATCTGGTCTCTGAGTCCAATGTGGCCGAACTAGAGATCACCGAACCTGAAGGAAAAGTGAGGATCGTCAAGAGTGTTGGGGCACAGTATATACCCTCGGGTGCAGTGTCGGGCGTGGTGCCGCTAACGATCTCGCCTTTAGAGGGCGGCCCAGTGGCTCAGCCAAGTGCTCCAGCGAGCGCGACGTCAAGTGCAGCCGCACCAGCGGAAGTTGTGGCGAGCACCGCTCACACGGTCAAATCCCCCATGGTGGGTACATTTTATCGCTCAGCCAGCCCAGAATCCAAGGCCTTTGTGGAAATTGGTTCAGTGGTCAATGAGGGAGACACCATCTGTATTGTTGAGGCCATGAAGATTCTCAACGAAATTGAAGCCGATAAAAGTGGCACCATTACTCAAATATTTGCACAAAACGCGCAAGCCGTTGAATACGGCAGTCCCCTTTTTGCGATTGAGTAAGGGGGACTTACTATGTTTAAAAAGATACTGATCGCCAACCGAGGCGAGATTGCCCTGCGCATTCAACGCGCCTGCCGGGAGCTAGGCGTCAAGGCCGTGGTGGTCTACTCCGAGGCTGATCGCGAGGCCAAGTATGTGAAGTTGGCTGAAGAGGCGGTGTGTATTGGGCCAGCAGCCTCGGCGCAGAGCTATCTGAGCATGCCCTCCATCATTGCTGCAGCCGAAGTGACCGATGTCCAGGCCATCCATCCAGGTTATGGTTTTTTGAGTGAAAACGCTGACTTTGCTGAGCGCGTCGAAAAAAGTGGCTTTGCTTTTATTGGGCCCACCCCTGACTCTATTCGTATCATGGGCGACAAAGTGCAGGCCAAACAAGCCATGATCAAAGCGGGGGTGCCGTGTGTTCCCGGCTCTGAGGGGGAGCTCTCGAGCGACCCAGTTCAAATGCGCAAAGTGGCCAAAATGGTCGGCTACCCCGTCATCATCAAGGCGGCAGGCGGAGGGGGTGGGCGCGGTATGCGTGTCGTCTACGACGAGGAGTCCTTGGTGCAGGCGGTGCAGACCACCAAGTCTGAAGCCCAAGCGGCCTTTGGCAATGCGGCGGTGTACATGGAGAAGTACCTGCAAAACCCTCGCCACATTGAAATTCAAATTTTGGCGGATCAGCATAAAAATGCCATCTATTTGGGTGAGCGTGACTGCTCCATGCAGCGCCGTCATCAAAAGGTGATCGAAGAAGCCCCAGCGCCCCACATTCCCAGAAAACTGATTGAAAAAATCGGTGAGCGTTGTGTTGCCGCTTGTAAGCGAATTAACTACCGAGGCGCGGGAACGTTTGAGTTCTTGTATGAAAACGGGGAGTTTTACTTCATTGAAATGAACACCCGTGTTCAAGTCGAGCACCCCGTCACCGAGTACATCACGCATGTGGACATTGTTCAGCAACAAATCCGTATTGCTGCTGGTGAAAAATTGGCCTTGACGCAAAAGCAAGTCGAGTTCAAGGGCCACTCCATTGAGTGTCGTATCAATGCAGAGGACCCCTTCAAGTTCACCCCCTCGCCAGGTCGCATCACCACGTGGCATGCACCAGGAGGGCCGGGAGTGCGTGTGGACTCCCACGCCTACACCAACTACATGGTGCCGCCTCACTACGATAGCATGATTGGTAAGATCATTGTGCATGGCGACACCCGCGAGCACGCCTTGGCCCGGATGAGAACGGCATTGTCAGAAATGGTCGTCGAGGGCATCTCCACCAATGTGGCGCTGCACAGGGAGATCATGCAAGACCCCCAGTTCATTCAAGGCGGTACCAACATTCATTACTTAGAAGCTTGGCTTAAAAAACGCACATGATTGAACTTCAACTCTTGGCTCCAGAGTCCTTGGTGGAGCGACTCAGTGATGCTTTGCTCGAGCTTGGTGCACTCAGTGTGAGTGTTGAAGACGCCCAGGCCAATACGGCAGAAGAAAAAGCAATTTTTGGCGAACCTGGTAGCGTGATTGAGGTCAATGCTTGGGAGCGTTCCAACGTCTTGTGCCTCTTTGAAAACGAGGCCAGCGCCCAAGAGGCGCAAGCTGCATTGAGCGCACAAGAGGATTTGAGCGGTTGGGAGCTTTTGGCTCTTAAAGTCGTGCAAGACCAAGACTGGGTGCGCTTGACGCAGTCGCAGTTCCAGCCCGTGGGGATCACACCGGAATTTTGGGTGGTCCCAACGTGGTCGGATGTTCCCCCAGAAGCCAAGAAAGTCATTCGTCTGGACCCGGGCTTGGCCTTTGGGACAGGTACCCATCCAACCACTCGGATGTGTTTGAGCTGGTGTAGTCACCAGCAGTTTCAAGCTCCTCAGCGAGTGATGGACTATGGCTGTGGTTCGGGAATTTTGGCCATTGCCGCAGCCTTGCATGGTGCCCAGCATGTCCAAGCGGTGGATATTGACCCAGCGGCTGTGGAGTCAGCCCGCCAAAACACGCTGGATAACGGTGTGGCGTCCTTCATCGAGGTGGGGCTTCCCGATGTGGCCCATGGCACCTTTGATTGTGTTTTTGCCAACATCTTGGCCAGTCCTCTTAAAGTCTTGGCGCCACTTTTGTGCTCTTTAGTAAGTCCTGGGGGCGTGTTGGTGCTGTCAGGCATTTTGGAGCGCCAAGCCCAGGAGCTCCAGCTCGCTTATCAAGGATTGTGCGACCTGCAAGTGATTGACCAGCAAGAGGGTTGGATCTTGATGAGTGCCCGCTTTTAATGTGGGCGTGGTGCTAATGTGGCCTAGTACGTGAGAGATTGGTTTTAACGCAGGGATTGAGTGTCCGCTTAAGGCGGTTGTGCTCCTTGTTAAAAATCATTGGTAACACTCATTGCTAACACTCCCTGAGTGTTGCCCCCGCCTCAAACGCAGAAACACCTTGAGCCAGTCCACCCCAGATCTATCAAGTATGATGCTTTGATTGCTGAGCGTTGAGGCTTTCATTAAAAATCTTGACATCCATTTCATTCCACTCTTTCTGATGAGTATCCCACTGAGCGAGAACACGACACCGACACAGGCCTTGGCTGAGCCCATTCAATGTCCGCGTTGTCACACCCGCTACGAGTTGAGTGTGGGTGACTTGGAGGCCGCCGATGGGTGGGTGCGTTGTGGCCCGTGTGAGCAAGTGTTTTTTGCGCCCGCGTGCTTGAGCCGTAGCATGGCTCAGTCAGGATTCATGGAGCCCAATCAACCGAGCCCGATCGAACAACTCCGCGCTAGCCAAGGCATTTCATTGGGTTCAAATACCGAACTAGAGAAAGACCCAATTGAGAGCTCAAAGCCGTTAATAAGCCACGAGGCATTGACTGCCAACACGGTCTCCCCTCAGGCAGGCCAGAAGGCTTTCTTTTACCCCCTCGTTATTGGGGCTTTCTTACTCTTACTGCTGAGCTTAGGCAGCTTTGAGCTCTACCGTATGCGTCACGTGATGGCTGCTATGTGGCCCGAGCTCAAGCCCACCTTGCTCGCTTTGTGTCAACCCCTTGCTTGCACCATTGAGGCTCCGCATGATTTGTTGGCCTTGAGTATTGAAAATAGCGCCTTGGACCCAGAAGCTGAGCAATCGCATCACTTTATCTTGAGCGTTAAGCTTCGAAACCACAATAGCTATCCCGTGGCTGTGCCCAAGCTCAAACTCTTGATGCTCAACGAGCAAGAGGAGGTCGTGCTGCAAGAAGAATTCGATCTGGCTCAATTGTCCGGTAAGCCCACCCTCGAGCCTGGTGTCATTACCCCTTGGCGCTTGCCTGTGCAGGTGAAGGAGTCAATTGCAGATAAACTTGCCACAGGTTACCGTGTGGAGTTGATTGATAAGCCTTAGGGCACCCCTTTAACTTGAGCATAAACTTTAACTTGAGCTTTAACTTGAGCTTTAATTGGACCTTGATCCCAGACTTCACCCCAGACTTCCTCACACGGGTCTCACTTTCATCCTCCCGCCCACTGCGCATTGTTCCTTGCACATTGTGTATTGCACTGATTTTTAACTCAACTCAAACGACAACATCACCATGGCTTCTTTAATTTGTGGATCTTTTGCCTTTGACACCATCATGAACTTTGAGGGGCGTTTTGCTGAGCAAATCCTGCCCGATCAATTGCATATTTTGAATGTATCTTTCTTGGTGCCAACCCTTCGCCGAGATTTTGGAGGATGCGCCGGTAACATTGCCTATAGCCTCAAACTCTTGGGTGGAGAGCCCATTCCCATGGCCACCCTGGGGCAAGACGGTGGGGTGTACTTGGAGCGCTTGAGAAGCCTAGGTATCAGCACACAGTGGATCCAAGAGGTCAGCACCGACTACACTGCACAAGCGATGATCATGACTGACAAAGACAACAATCAAATCACCGCATTTCACCCAGGTGCAATGAACCAAGCCCATTTGAACACCATCACACGCGCCGATGTGGCAAACATTGCCATCATTGCACCCGATGGACGCGATGCCATGATTGAGCATGCCCAGCAACTGCACGACCTGAAAATCCCGTTTGTTTTCGACCCAGGTCAGGGTTTGCCAATGTTTAACGCGCAAGAGTTAAAGCGCTTTATCCAACAGGCCTCTTGGGCCACCCTTAACGATTACGAGGCCAAGTTGCTCGAAGACAAGTTGGGAGAGTCTTTGGCCTCCATCTCCAAGCAACTCAATGGCTTGGTTGTGACCTTGGGAGGTGAGGGCTGTGATGTTTGGGTGCAAGGACAGGTCTCACGCGTGGCCCCCGTGGCGGCTCAGCAAGTCTTGGACCCCACAGGTTGTGGTGACGCGTGGCGCGGTGGACTTCTGTTTGGTTTGGAGCGGGGTTGGAGCTTGGAGCGATGCGCAAGTCTAGGTAACCATCTGGGCTCTTTAAAAATTGCCCATCAAGGTCCACAAAACTACCAGTTGAGTGATGCCATCCGCGCCTTGCTGGTGTAGGCCTTTGTTAGAGAAGCGCCCATGAAAAAAGCCCGGAACCTCAGAGGTACCGGGCTTGAGATCAAACACTCTTCACTTAGGGCTTGATTGCCGTTGGAAACGGCCATGCAGCTTGGGGATTGAGTGTTGTCTGCGCAGCTGGAGCAGCAACGTGGGCTACTCGTGGGTGCGCAGGGGCAGCGGGTTTTTTCGCAGCTTTTTTAGCTACTTTTTTTTTTGCGGCTGGCTTTTTAGCAGCAGGCTTTTTAGCCGCTGGCTTCTTAGCAACCTTTTTAGCGGCAGCTTTTTTAGCAGCAGGCTTTTTAGCCGCTACTTTTTTTGCTGCTGGCTTCTTAGCTGCAACTTTCTTAGCAGCTGGCTTTTTGGCCGCTACTTTTTTTGCTGCTGGCTTTTTAGCCGCTACTTTTTTAGCAGCTGGTTTCTTAACCGCTACTTTTTTTGCTGCTGGCTTTTTAGCCGCTACTTTTTTTGCTGGGGCCTTTTTTGCGGCCGGTTTTTTTGCAGTTGCCATAATTTACTCCTAGATCAAGTTATAAGATCGTTGGGTTAAAAAGCACTTTTCACTCGGATGAGTGCAAAGCGATTCAGGGTGTTGGACCCGGGTCCAGCACCTTGAACGGGGTGTGTCAGAGTCACACCCACCCTCAACCCAAAGGCAAAGGTGGTTTGAGACAACGACAAATTCAAGATATTCAAATGTGATTGATCCATCAATCCCAAGACAAGGTACCGCCGGTTTGGTACTCAATGACTCGGGTTTCGAAGAAGTTGCGCTCTTTTTTCAGGTCAATCATCTCGCTCATCCAAGGAAAAGGATTCTCTTCATTGGGGAACAGTGCATCAAGACCAATTTGAGTCGCACGTCGGTTGGCAATGTAGCGCAAATAGCCTTTGAACATGGATGCATTCATGCCCAAGACTCCACGAGGCATCGTATCCTCGGCGTAACGGTATTCGAGTTCAACAGCGTGCTTGAACAATTCAACAATCTCGGCTTTGAAGGAATTGGTCCAAAGCTGTGGGTTTTCCAGTTTGATTTGGTTGATCAAGTCAATGCCAAAGTTACAGTGCATGGACTCATCGCGCAAAATGTATTGATACTGCTCAGCAGCACCGGTCATTTTGTTTTGGCGACCCAAGGCCAAAATCTGTGTGAAGCCAACATAAAAGAAGAGGCCTTCCATGAGACAGGCAAACACAATCAATGATTTGAGCAATTTTTGATCGGTCTCAAGGGTACCCGTGTGAAAGTCCGGATCCATGATGGCGGCAATGAAGGGGATCAAAAACTCATCCTTGTCACGGATGGACTTGACTTCATTGTAGGCATTGAAGATCTCACTCTCGTCAAGACCCAAAGACTCCACGATGTATTGATAGGCGTGGGTGTGAATGGCTTCCTCAAATGCTTGACGCAACAAGAATTGGCGACACTCAGGGGCCGTGATGTGGCGATAAGTGCCCAACACAATGTTGTTGGCAGCCAAAGAGTCGGCGGTCACGAAAAAGCCCAAATTGCGCTTCACAATGCGACGCTCGTCCTCAGTCAAGCCATTGGGGTCTTTCCACAAGGCAATATCCCGAGTCATGTTGATCTCTTGGGGCATCCAGTGGTTGGCACAAGTGGCCAAATACTTCTCCCAAGCCCACTTGTATTTAAAAGGCACCAACTGATTAACATCGGTTTGACCGTTGATGATGCGCTTATCGGCTGCATTGATGCGACGAGCAGGCGGCTTGGCCGTGTTCAGTGCTTGAGCAGGAATACTGGGTTGGGGTGTGGAGTGCTGAGTGGTACTGGCCAATGGAATGGGAGCACCATCATTGAGAGTTCTTGTTGCGACCGGATTGTGTGCCAAGTCATTTTGAGGTGACTCTACCATGCGACTCATGGAGTCACCGAGGTGTGGTGTTGGCGATGTTGGCTTAACTTCTTCGTCCCAGGTCAGCATAGATAATTTTCCAATGTTCGAATTATGAATGCAACACGATGAAATGAAAAGAATTCATTCAAAATGTGTTGCAAGAGTGTTGTTCAATTGCATCGACTTGATGCAAAAAAGTGTGCGTGAGTGGCTCGTAGTGTTCGCGGTGTTTTAAAAAAAGAGGCATCAGTGTGCATCTCACATGCATAGCAACTTGAGTAGTTTTGATCAAGTCTCTATCTTCTCGCGCCAATACTGCACCATTCACACAGTGCAGTATCGAGACGAGAAATGTAGAGCGCATCCATCACTGGCAAGACTCACAAGTGGGATCATCGACTCCACAAAAACGAATGTCGGTCGCAGCATTATCTGACAGCTCCATTTGTTGAGCTCTTGCAGCCGCTGCCGCCACCTCAAGAGCGGAGAGTGCGCTAGCCGCTGGAGCGCTTGCTGCGTTCATGGATGGACCTGCGCCTGAGGAGACCGCGTTGTGTTGGTTGGAGTTCACGGTGGATTTCTCCACGTGGGTCGCACTCATGGTGCGCAAATAATAAGTGGTCTTTAACCCTCTGAGCCAAGCGAGCTTATAAGTGTCGTCGAGTTTTTTGCCTGATGCACCTGCCATGTAGATGTTGAGCGACTGGGCTTGATCGATCCACTTTTGGCGACGTGCACCCGCTTCAACAATCCACTGCGTTTCAATCTCAAAGGCTGTGGCATACAAAGACTTGATCTCTGGAGGAACACGGTCAATGGGGCGCAAGGAGCCATCAAAGTGTTTGAGATCCATCACCATCACCTCGTCCCACAAGCCAAGGCGCTTGAGGTCGCGAACCAAGTAGCTATTGATAATGGTGAACTCACCCGACAAATTCGATTTGACCGATAAGTTCCCAAAACACGGCTCAATGCAAGCATCCACTCCGATGATGTTGGAGATGGTGGCCGTTGGTGCAATGGCGACGCAGTTGGAATTGCGCATGCCGTCTTTGGCGATTTTTTTCCTGAGCGTATCCCAGTCCAAGGTGCTTGAACGATCAACCTCAACGTAGCCACCGCGCTCTTTGGCGAGTAACTCCAAGGTGTCAATGGGCAATATGCCTTTGTCCCACAAGGAGCCTTTGTAGCTGTTGTAGCGACCACGCTCAACGGCCAAGTCGCTTGACGCCATATAGGCGTAGTAACAAATGGCTTCCATGCTTTCGTCTGCAAATTGGACAGCTTCGGGTGAGCCGTATGGAATACGCAGTGAATACAAGCAATCCTGGAAGGCCATCAACCCCAGTCCCACAGGGCGGTGGCGCATATTGGAGTCACGTGCTTTTTTGACAGCGTAGTAGTTGATGTCAATCACGTTGTCGAGCATACGCATGGCAGTCGAGATCGTGACCTTCAGTTTGTCGTGATCAATCTTGCCGTCCTTTAAGTGTTGCAGCAAGTTCACCGAGCCCAAGTTGCAGACCGCCGTTTCGGTGTCGCTGGTGTTCAATGTGATCTCGGTACACAAGTTTGACGAGTGAACCACACCACAGTGCTGTTGGGGCGAGCGCACATTGCAAGCGTCTTTGAAGGTAATCCAGGGGTGTCCTGTTTCAAAGAGCATGGTGAGCATTTTTCTCCACAAATCAGCGGCTTGCACTGTTTTGCTGGGCTTGATTTCGCCTCGTTTGGCCTTTTCTTCATAGGCTACATAGGCCGTCTCAAAGGCTTGGCCAAAGAGCTCATGCAAGTCGGGCACTTCGGCGGGGGAGAACAAGGTCCACTCGCCTTTTTCCATCACACGGCGCATAAAGAGGTCAGGAATCCAGTTGGAGGTGTTCATGTCGTGGGTGCGACGACGGTCGTCGCCCGTGTTCTTTCTCAACTCCAAGAACTCTTCAATGTCCAGGTGCCAAGTCTCAAGGTACGTGCAAACCGCACCCTTTCTTTTACCGCCTTGGTTGACCGCTACTGCGGTGTCGTTGACGACTTTAAGGAAAGGAACCACGCCTTGTGATTCGCCATTGGTGCCTTTGATGTGGCTACCCAAAGCGCGCACGCGTGACCAATCGTTGCCCAAACCGCCTGCATACTTGGAGAGTAGAGCGTTTTCCTTGATGGACTCATAAATACCGTCCAAGTCATCGGGCACAGTGGTCAGATAGCAACTCGAGAGTTGTGAGCGCAAAGTCCCGCTATTGAACAAAGTCGGCGTGCTGGACATGAAGTCAAACTTGGAGAGAACTTCGTAGAACTCAATGGCGCGGGTCTCACGGTCAATCTCATTGAGCGATAAGCCCATCGCGACTCGCATGAAAAAGGCCTGTGGCAACTCAATGCGTTGCTTTTTGACGTGCAAGAAGTAGCGGTCATAAAGTGTTTGTAGACCCAAGTAATCAAATTGCAAGTCACGCTCGGGTTTGAGGGCGCTGGCGAGTCTGGCCAAATCGAATTGACCCAAGCGCTCATCGAGCAGGTCGTTGGCAATGCCTTTTTTAATAAATTTGGGGAAGTAATCTAAATAATGCTGGCCCATCTCCTTGGGGTGAGCCTCAAAGCCCAAGACTTCCTTGGCGATGGTGTGCATGAGGAGTCGAGCAGTGGCAAAGGTGTAGTCGGGGTCCTTCTCAATCAAGGTACGGGTGGCCAATATGGCCGCTTTGAAGACCTCCTCCAGTGGGACGCCGTCGTACAAGTTTCTCAAGGTCTCCCCCATGATGGGGTCAGGTTTGACGTCTGGGTTCAAGCCTTCGCAGCAAGTCTCAATCAAGCTTTTGAGGTGTCCAAGATCCAATGGCACGCGCACACCTTGGTCAATAACGTGCAGCACAGGCATGTCGCTGTGGGCTGATTCTTGTTGGTTGGCACGCTCTTGGGTGCGACGCTCTCTATAAAGAACATACGCCCTGGCCACCTCGTGGTGGCTCCCACGCATGAGACTCAATTCAACTTGGTCTTGCACATCTTCGATGTGAAAGGTGCCGCCACCGGGACGTGAGCGAATCAAGGCTTTGACAACGTTTTGGGTGAGCTCCTCGACTGTTTCGCGAACACTCGCCGACGCAGCACCTTGGGCACCATGCACCGCCAAAAATGCTTTCATGGACGCAATGGTGATCTTGGCGGGCTCGAACGGGACAACAGCACCGTTTCTTCGAATGATTTGATAGTTGGCAAGGGCTGAGTGCTGGATGGGTTCACTGCGGTCTTGCTGGCTTTGACCCACTGAGGAATGGCTTTGGGTGGGTGTCAAAGTGGAGACGGTTTGCATGTTGAAGCAGTTCCTATGAAGAAATAAGACGGAGAGATCAGTTTGGGAAAGAACGATGGATGAAAGAGGAACAGATTAAAAAATAAAATATTTTCAAGCTGAAACCAATCAGAAAACACAACGCGGAAAAGCTTTAAAAAAGCGTTTCTCTCTTTGATGAGCCCACACTATATATGGTGTTTGAAATGTTTTCAACACACTAGGGGTAGTGTTTTCATGTGTTTTGATGCGATTCGCATGGTGCCCCTCAAAGCGCCCTGTTTGAGCCAGTTTGACAGACGCCTTGCTAACCGCGTGAATCCTTAAAATGTTTAAAAAAAGCTAGATTTTTAGCACTTTTTGAATGTATTTGGATCGTGAGGTCGCATCAATATTGGGCCTGAGGTTCATGCTGCATTGCAACTTCAAGCAAGGAAGGCGTAGAAAAAGCAGTAAAAATATTTTCCCTAACTAGGTGTTTTTGGGGAAAAAATGCGACTTCCAGCCACTCGATCGTCTAAAACCTTGCCAATCAAAGCCTTCTCCGGGATCTTTTTTGCGATTCGGAGCAATATGCTCATGACCGGCAACATGGGCGATGGGGTAATGTTGGGAGATGGCTGCGCATAGGGCGTTCAGGGTTTCATATTGTTCAGCCTCAAACTCCTGCCCCTCTAGGCCCTCGAGCTCTATGCCAATGGAGTCGTCATTACAGTTTGAGCGACCTCGGTAGTTGGAGTCCCCTGCATGCCAAGCGCGGTCATCACAGCTGACCAATTGAATCAATTCACCTTGTCGGCGGATGAAAAAGTGCGCTGATACCTTCAAGTCTTGAATCCCTTTGAAGTAAGGGTGAGAGTCGTCGAGTCCCTGACCGGTTAAAAAATTCACCACGTGAGGTCCACCATAAACCCCAGGGGGAAGGCTGATGGAGTGCAAAACAATGAGATCAATGTGGGCTGCCATGGGCCTCTCGCCAAAGTGCGGGGATTCAATACGCTTGGCAAACCGGTACCAACCCGATTGCCACAAGGGCGCTTGAGTTGGAGCGAGTGGTGAATTGTCTGGTGTCATGGTCAGGGCCTTTCTGGGTCTACCTGTGTTGCCCATAATTAATAGGGGCTGGGTCACGCCTTGGGGCGAGGGTGGTTAGCGCAGATGTACTCTCCTTGCGCGGTCAGGCTCAGATTTGCTTGATCAACATGCACCCCACACAGGCTACAAGGCAACAGTTCCCGCGCTGGATTTGCTCCCTTGGGTCCGGTTTGACCTGCTTGATCCGAATTTGGGTTGGCCTCTTCTCGTGGAGTGTTTTCTTGTTGATGTTGGTATTTTTTCCACACCACAAAAAGGAGCACAACAATCAGTAAAACAAAAAGTTTCATGTCAAATTTTCATGCCAACCCTTGGCGTGGGGCCAAGCAGAGGTGGAGCGCAAGGAAAAGCGTTGGAGTTCAGACTGGGGTTGGGGTTGATTTAAAGTGTCCGATGCAAGATCACTTCAAGCACAAATCGCGATCCTGCATACGCCAAAAACAAGAGGCCACTGCCCAAGTAGACCACCCGTGTGGCTTTGGGGCCGCGCCAGCCCCAGTGCTTGCGAGCCCATAGCAGAGCGGCGAAGGTGAGCCAAGACAACAGTGAGAAGACGCTTTTGTGGTCCCAATGCCAAGCGTGGGCGGGTCCATACAAAAAGTCACCAAAGAGCCAGCCGGCCAAAAGAGTAGCCGTGAGCAAAATAAATCCCGCGTAGACAAAGCGGTAGGTGAGCCGCTCCAGTGTCAATAAAGGAAGCCCTTCGGTCAAAGGCGAGGCTTGACGAATCAGTTTTTCAGAATGCGACAAAATAAGGGCATGAATCACGGCCACACCAAAAAGGCCATAGGAGGCCATCCCCAAAGCCCAGTGCAGTGGAAGCCAAGGTGAGGCGTTCAAGTGAAGTGCTTGACCGGGATAAAGCAGACTCAGCGCAACGCTCAGCACCCCTAGACCAGCCACAATAAGGCGAACTCGGCTTTGAGGAAACCATTGCCGCTCAAGCGCGTAGCAACTAAAGATGAGCCAAGCGGTGGCGGACAAAGCAGGGGCAAAACCAAATTTGGGGCCTGTCTCATCGGACCATAAGCTTGCGGCGACGTTCAAGCCGTGACAAGTCCAAATGATTGCAACCAATGTCAATGCAAACGGGGGTCTTAAGCGGCCACCCCCAAGAGCATAGAAGCTGTAGAGCACGATCAAGGCCCAAGCACTGTACAAACTGAACTCAGAGAGGGAGAGCAGATCAATGGGTAAAATCATGACTACAGTTTAGCGTTTTGAGGCGACTGTGACCATTTGTTCGTGAAAAAAATATGGAACGCGCATTGCGCGTTGTTGTCCCATGGCTTCAGTGCTCAGTGAAAAATTAACCCAGTTGGTCAAGACCGTGAGCGGGCAGTCTCGCATCACCGAGACCAATGTGGCCGATATGTTGCGTGAAATCCGACTCGCCTTGTTGGAGGCCGATGTCGCCTTGCCGGTCGTTCGTGACTTCATCGCCCGAGTAAAAGAAAAAGCCTTGGGTCAAGAGGTGCTCTCGTCTTTGAAACCAGGACAAGCACTGGTGGCTATTTTTCAAGACGAATTAGCCCGTACGATGGGAGAGGGCGTCAGCGACTTGAATTTGGCAACCCAACCCCCAGCGGTACTCTTGATGTGCGGACTCCAAGGAGCCGGCAAGACCACCACCACTGCCAAGTTGGCCAAGTACTTGATCAATAAGCGCAAGAAAAAAGTGCTCACCGTCTCCGCTGACGTTTACCGTCCCGCTGCGATTGAGCAATTGAAGGCCGTGAGCGCTCAAGCCGGTTGTGAGTGGTTCCCCAGCGAAGCAGGACAAAAGCCCTTAGATATTGCCAAGAGTGCACTGGATTACGCCAAGCGTCATTTTGTGGATGTCTTGATTGTTGATACTGCGGGTCGTTTGGCCATTGACGAAGTCTTGATGAAGGAAATCCAAGGCCTGCAGGCATTTCTCAATCCCATCGAGACACTCTTTGTCGTGGACGCCATGCAAGGTCAAGATGCGATGAACACCGCGCGTGCTTTCAAAGAGGCCTTGCCGCTCACAGGAATTGTGCTCACCAAAATGGATGGAGACTCCCGAGGGGGAGCTGCGCTGTCGGTGCGCGAAGTCACCGGCGTGCCGATCAAGTTTGCCGGTATCAGTGAAAAAATTGACGGACTCGAGCTCTTTGACGCACAACGCCATGCCGGTCGTGTGCTGGGCATGGGTGATATTGTGGCTTTGGTCGAACAAGTCACCGCCGGTGTGGACCTGAAGGCCGCTGAGAAGCTTGCCAACAAGATCAAGAGTGGGGACAGCTTTGATTTGAATGACTTCTTGGCCCAAATTTCTCAAATGAAACAAATGGGCGGCCTCTCCAGTCTCATGGAAAAATTGCCCTCACAAATGATGGACAAGGCCAAAGGGATGGATTTTGACAAGGTTGAGCGTGAGATTGCCAGAAAGCAAGGCATCATCCACAGCATGACCAAAAAGGAAAGACAAAAACCCGAGATCATCAAAGCCACGCGCAAAAAGCGCATCGCACTTGGGGCCGGAGTTCAGGTTCAAGATGTCAACCGGCTCTTGAATGAATTCACTCAAATGCAAGAGATGATGAAAAAGATGAGGGGCTCGGGTCTCATGAAAATGATGAAACACTTCAAGGGCATGAAAGGACCGGGCGGTGGCTTTCCAGGCATGATGCGCTGAGAAAAAACTAGCACCTCCAGGTTTCCCTCTGGAGGAGTCTTCTATGCCAAGCCCAATGGGGCGTTTTGAGAGTTTGATCCTCGCTTAGATCAATTCTGCTCTCAGCGAGTGCGCAAAAGCCTGAGTGATATTGACATCCAGCATTTGCCCCGAAATGGTGGCTGGGTCTCTAGGGCCTACGGCAAAATTCACCACTCGGTTGCATTCGGTGCGGGCCATGAATTCACTGGGGTCTTTCTTTGAAGGGCCTTCAACCAAGACGCGACGCTTTTTACCAACCAAGGACTGACCAATGGCTCTCACATGCGTGTCCAAGAGCGCTTGCAAGGATTGAAGTCGTCTGAGTTTGACCTCATGTGGGGTGTCGTCTTGCAAGTTCGCCGCTGGGGTGCCTGGTCTTGGGCTAAAGATGAAGCTAAAGGACGCATCAAAATAAAGATCCTCGATCAAGGCCATCATTTTGTTGAAGTCCTCCTCCGTCTCACCCGGAAAGCCCACAATAAAGTCCGAACTCAATGACAGATCGGGTCGGATTGCGCGTAACTTTTTGATGGTGCTTTTGTATTCAAGGGCGGTGTAACCCCGTTTCATGGCCATTAAAATTTTGTCACTCCCGTGTTGTACCGGCAAGTGCAAGTGATTGACGAGTTTGGGCTCTTTGCCATAGGCCTCGATCAATCGAGGCGTGAATTCGTTGGGGTGTGATGTCGTAAAGCGGATGCGCTCGATGCCTGGGAGTTGGGCGGTGAGCTCGATTAAAAACGCCAAGTCGGCCATCTCGCTACTGTGAGCGGCCATGGGGGCGCGGTAAGCATTGACGTTTTGCCCAAGTAGCGTAATCTCCTTTACCCCCAAGGTGCTCAGACCGGCAATTTCTGTGAGCACATCATCCAGGGGTCTAGAGAATTCTTCTCCTCGGGTGTAGGGCACCACACAGTAACTGCAGTACTTGGAGCAACCCTCCATGATGCTCACAAAGGCGCTGGCTCCCTCTTGACGGGCGGGGGGGAGATGGTCAAATTTTTCAATTTCAGGAAAAGTGATGTCAATTTGAGCGCGTTTTGAGCGAGCCCCTTCATCCAAAAGGGCGGGGAGTCGGTGCAGGGTTTGTGGGCCAAAGACCACGTCAACAAAAGGCGCACGCTCAATGATGGCGCCACCTTCTTGAGAGGCAACACAGCCGCCCACGGCAATCTTCACACCTTTCTTTTTGAGGTGCTTTACACGTCCCAAATCAGAAAATACTTTTTCCTGGGCTTTTTCACGCACCGAACAGGTGTTAAAGACAATCAAATCGGCTTCATCGACGTTGAGTGTTTTTTCATAGCCTTGGGCACTGTGGAGCACATCTACCATTTTGTCCGAGTCGTACTCGTTCATTTGACAGCCGAAGGTTTTGATGAAGACTTTGGGGTTCATGGCCAAGGGTTACTCGCTTGAAGGTGAGAGAAAAAGAGACTAGACCGCAAACCCTGCGTCCATGGGGGACAGTGTCTTGGGATGGGTTAAGTCTTGCGCTTCACCGCCTTGGCCTGTGAGAAGGGTAGCGTGAACTTCAAGGGCAAGGCAAGCGATTGATTTCAACTCTTAAAACCAGTCCTGATGGGCTTCAGTCTTTAGAGTAATCCTGTGCTGTCACGCTCGAGCGGTTCATGGTGTAGATCCAGAGGCTTGGGTGATGAAGAATGTATTTTAAACCAAACCCTGTCCCTCACGGGAGTCATTCCCTCTTTTAAAAAGAGGGGATCTCTTAGTTAGAAAGAATCTTGCGACCGTTGAGTTCTTGAACGGGTCTGGCGTTGAGTTTGAAGGGGAATTTGTTCAATTGACCCTTGGAGATATCGCTGCTGGTTTTAAGGATGTAGAAGTTCACACCTTCGGTACATGGCGGTGTGGTGAGCGAGCCTTCGTAGGTGTAGAAAGACATGTCAGAGGGCAAAATAGTCCCTGGATTGATGATCATCTTCTCCGGTGCAGACTCCTCACCTTCTTTAGCGGGTAAATTGGCCCACAGCGTCTTGATCAAAGGATTTTCTTTGCCTTCATTCAAAGGAACGCCCAAGACAACAAGTTTGCCAGCTTTGCTTTTGTGAACAAAATGCACCACCATGGCTGGCGATTTGCCGTTGAATTGCTCCTCTCCAGGTCGGTGAAAGTGGAACTGGAGCAGGTCATATTGCTCCTTGTTCACAGTAAGCACGCTGGTGCCAGGTTCCACATTGACTTGAATGGTGTGACCATTGTTGATGATCTTGAGGGGAGTTTCTTTGTACTCGGGTGAGATCGTGTCTTTGGTTTTTCCCATGTCGCCCGTGATGTTCAAGGGTGACTGTTTTTTGCCGTTGGCACAAGTGGGGTAGTTTTCTCCCCAGTGCTCAGGACCTTCCTCGCCTTCATAAGACCAGTGGACTTTTTTGGCAGCACTTTCTTTTGACTTTTCATCGTCCTCTTGGGCTTTTTTCTCGCTGGGTTTGATTGAACATTCGGCCATCAAGGTGACCTTTTTGCCCGCACTGATCAAGGCGCTTTGAGCCGAGCAGACGGCTTGCATGCGAGCGCCAAGCTCAGCAATTTCTAGCGACTTTTGAAAGGCCTCAACAGCCGATGGATCCTCAAAGCCTTTGGTGAGTTGGCGTACAGTCCCCAAGCCCACGAGGCGTTCAGCGCTCAGCGTCTTTTGAGCTTTGTAGACGGCCTCCATGTCTTGGAGCACTACACCGTTAGAGAAGGCTTGTTTGACGATTTCAAACTGCTTGGCACTGGGTTCTAACTCTTCAATCTTGGCTTGAGCGTCGTCGAGTTGCTCTTTGGTTTTATCCAGTGTGTCCTTGGTCTCATCGAGCTCAGCGCTCACCTCTTCCATGTCAGAGGCAATGTGTTTTTTGCCTGTGAAATTCATGTAGCCAAAAGCGATGGCACCTGCCAACAACAAAACGAGCAAGACTTCAAGCGCAATGCGCAGGTACTTCTTCATGGTACGGCTTTCACTATAGAGTTACAACTTCAAAATTGAAGGATCAAAGGGTTTTGAGCCGTTCGGTGGAGGGCACCACACGGGTCAAGCGGATGCCGTAGCGGTCATTGACCAAAACCACCTCGCCTTGGGCCACGACGGTGTCGTTGACCAACAAATCGAGGGGCTCGCCCGCGATGCGGTCGAGCTCAACCACGCTACCTTGGGTCAAACGCATCAAATCCTTGATTTTAATATTGGCACGACCCACTTCAATGGCCAAAGTGACGGAGATGTTTTGGAGCACATCGGCATTGATGTTGCCTGGGTGACTGAGCCTGAAGTCCTGTGAATTCGGCAACGGCTCTGCGTGGTCAAACTCATTGGGGTTGAGTAAAGCATCTGCAGGGCCTTCTTCTGGGGTGGACTCTGGGGTGGTGGATTCGGTCATGATCTGTCTTCCTGTATCAAAGCTGGCCTGGGATGATTTGTTTTTCAACTCTTACCGCGACTTGAGAGCCGCGTGTGCCCACACTCACCCCAAAGCTGGGTACGCCTTGGGCAATGAATTGAGCGAGTTCTGGTTTTTTGAAATAAAGCATGTCACCTTCCTTCATGTTTTGAAGGTGACTCAAGGTCGTCTTGAGGTGCCCCATCAGCACTCTGACATCCAAATGGGCATCGCCCACCGCAATGGCCATGTCTTCACGCCATGCTTTGTCAGATTCCTCGTTGCCATCACCCGTTTGAACTCGGTTTCTGAGCAACTCTCGCAAGGGTTTCAAAGTGGCGTAGGGGTAGACCAAGTCAATGAAGCCACGCGCACTGGTGCTGGTGGCATCGGACTCAAAGCGGCTCAAAACCACCAAGTCGTTTTCATCGGCAATTTGAGCAAATTGAGGATTGATCTCAGAGGCCACGCGCTCGGTGGTGATCTCCATCACGGGCGCCCAAGCTTCCTTCAGGGACTTGAAGAAAACATCCAAAATGATGTTGATGATGCGAGTCTCGGTGGCGGTGAAGAGTCGTCCTGGCGGTAAATCGCCCACGCCTTTTCCAAAGCCACCAAAAAAACTGTCGAGTGAACTAAAGATCACTGAGGGGTCAATGATCACGACCGAGTAGCCCCTCAAAGGGTTAAGTCGAATGGTGTTCACCGCCAAAGGGGGCTTGATGGTCTTTAAGTACTCACCAAACTTCATGATCTGCACTTTGTTGGGGTTCACGCGCGGTGTGGTGCGTAAAACCTCCAATAGACCCAGTCTGAACATCCGAATCAAGCGCTCATTGATCATGTCAATTGAGGAGACATTGACTCCCAAGCTGCTGTCCTCGCTGGCCAAGTCGTGCTTGTGCACGCTCACCTGGGTGTTGAACCCGGTGTCCGTTTCAATGGAGCCGTCTTGAACCCCTTCAGTCAGGGCAAGAAGCTCCTCGGGCGAGAGCAGATTAGATCTTTCAGACATGTTGGCGCTTATTCTAAATTTATTGCATCACAAAGGAGGTGAAAAAGACGTCTTCAATGCCACCAAAGTCTTCGTAGTTTTCAAGTAACTCATTCATGGTGTCTTTGAGCTTGGCCGCCAAGTCTTTTCTGAATTCAGGCTTGGCGATATCGGCCTCCGTGCTTTGACGCATCACATCGAGCATGGCCGATCTCAGAGCGAATTCGTGCTTTTTCACATTGTCAAACACCCTGTTGTCGTAGTGGGTCATGAGCGCAATTTGTACCACCATGACTTTTTTGGAGCCCGTGATATTGGTCATCAACTCTTTTTCAAGCTGCAAATAGTTTTTCTCAAAACGAGTGCCCTCGGGCGCCTCTTTCTTGATCTTCGAGGGTGCCTCAACTTTGGCTTTGCTGGCCGCAGCTTCAAGCTCTTCGAGTTTGTCCTCAGCCTCGAGCTCAGCTTTTTTCTCAAAATAGCCTGAGAAAAAGAGCGTCCCAAAAGCTACTCCCACGAGTAGGACGATGCCCACGACGACGCCAATGATGATTTTAACAATTGGCTTTTTCTTTTTCGGCTCTTCGGTGCCTTCTGCGGCTTCTTCTGGTGCGGCGGTTGCCATGGTTGAACTCCTAAAAATTTGAGTAGTGAGGGCTTATCTCTTGAGTTTAAGCGAAGGTATCCAGCAAGGAATCATTGCTGTTGCCCGTGATCGTGGCATCGGCAACAGTGGGCGAAGCTTGAGTCAAGTCATTGATTGAATTGGCATTTTTGCTGTCGTCAAAGGGGTTTTGTGCGCCGTGACCAGGACCTTGCCCGTTCGCACTGGCACCGCCAGAGCTGCCTTGTCCAATTTGAACGCTGGTTTGGTTCAGACCCAATACACTCAGATTATCCTTGAGTTGTTGTGAGCCGTGTTGAAGAAGATTTTGTGTCAAAGCGTTGTCAGACTGTAACACCGCTGCGAGTTTGCCATCTTTCATCTCTAGGGAGACATCCACCGCGCCCAAGGACGAGGGCTTGAGGGCAAATTTCATCTTCCATTGGCCTTGGCTAATTTGGTCGTTCATGCGACGCGACAATTCGCTGGCCAGTTGATTGGAGAGCTTTTCATAGGTATCGGCCATGTTGAGTGGGTTTTGACTCACGCTGGCATCGCCCATGAGAGCGCTTGGGTTGGCATTGTTACCGGATCCATTTTGACTGCTTTGACCAGAGAGATCCAAGGTGGCCACCACTGCTTGGGAGGCATCCGTGCCTGGAACAAGGGTGTTCGCACCCAGGGCCACATCAAAAGCTTTGGTCTCAGCCGTGCTGAATGCGCCTTTGCCACTCAGTTGGTTAAAAGCGGTTTGTAAGGATTCAATGGCCGAACTCGAGAGCGTGGAGCCAGTCATGTTCAGAACCGACAAAGTACTGGCAGGTGCGGTGACGTTACCGGCCATGGCATTGCCAAGTCGTCCTGGAGTCAGTGCAGATGCCGAGAAATTGAGTTTGGCCGCTGAGGTGTTGACCCCAGCTTGTGCGAGCATCTCATTCAAGTCCGAGACGTTGGCGTTGGCACTCACAGCGTCAGTGCCCGTCAAGGTGCCCATGGTGACATTGGCCGATAGGAGGCTAGCCCCATTGCCGCCTTGAAGCCCCGGGTTGAGCGCTGGGGCACCGAGCGCACCACCACTCAAGGTCAAGGTATTGAGGGCCGTGTTCGCACCCAGTCCGTTGCTGGGCAAATGGGACAATGGGTTCGCCGCCGTACCCAGGGTGTTGCTGGTGAGTAAGGCGGCCGTGGGCGAGGCGAGCGTATTGGAGCTCGCGTTGTTATTCAACGTGAGTGTGGACAAGGAC
>DAISKH010000025.1:0-28736 GCA_036821105.1 Limnohabitans sp. | reverse complement strand
ATCCAGATCTCGATTGAGTGAATGATTAAAAAGAAGGGGCAAATCAGCTCCAAACTTTACAATTTATAAATATAATTTTCATATTGATCGTGTGAAATTGGATTGATTTTCTTGAGAAACATCAACGTTTTCTTGGGTTTAGACAATCAATCCTTAAATTGGAGTTTTCAGATGGACTTGGACTTTAATACACCATTGATCTCTACCATCTTAAAAGGCAGTGTTAACCTCGTCCCCAACAGCTCGAGCTTGGGCGGACCAGGATCTATGGGTGGGACTAGTGGGCCATCTGTTGGACCAATTCCCACGCCCCTTGGTATGCCCCCTCTAATTTCTCCTCTCTTTCCCGTGATGCCGGTGTTTGATCTTCCTTTTATGGGCAACACTTCAAGCTATGGCTTTACCATCAGTGGCAATACAGTCTCCGCCATGGCCATCGTTAATGGGACATATTCACGCGCGGTTAATTTACCCAGCAATGCAAGTTTTGCAGCCTCCACAGTTTCTGGAATACAAACCGTGACTGAAACAATCAAAGGCAACAACTCAACTGAAACCATTGTGTATAGAGCTCAAAGCTCAACATCCACAGCGTTTTCCATCACCTCAGACACCCTCGCATTCAATGCACCCACGACCACTCCAACCACAGGATGGAGTCAGGGCGTCAGTTTCAATTCCACCAATGGTGTGATTACAGGCTACTCGAGCTCTACAACTTTCAATGGCAACACGTTCACTTCTAGTATTTACTCTCCTAGCTCGG
Source organism: Limnohabitans sp. (assembly GCA_036821105.1). Lineage (GTDB taxonomy): Bacteria > Pseudomonadota > Gammaproteobacteria > Burkholderiales > Burkholderiaceae_C > Limnohabitans. Next base: position 27,970 of record DAISKH010000025.1, on the reverse strand, counting down.
CAATCTTCAGCAAAAACAGCAGTGGCTCTGTGACTGAATTGATCGTGCAAGGCAACACAGTGCAATCCACCACCTTTGTCCAACCCAGCGGAAGTACTCTGTATACCGTTGGCAGTGAATCAACCACCTATATTCAACCTGGGTCGGCGAGCACTTTGCTCAATGTCAATCCCAGCGACCAATTGGCGTTGACCTTCACCGGCAACAAAGTCTCTGGCGTTCAAGCCATTGCACCCAACGGTGTCAAAACCAGTGTGACTTTACCGAGTTCAGTGAGCTTTCAAGAGGTGACAGCGGGGAACACAAATTTTGTAGAAGAGATCATCACCCACAACTCAAACACGTCTTACGTCTTATTTTTACAAAGCACAAGCAACTCGAACTACACAGAGATTGCACACGGGAGTGGCTCCACCATTGACTTGGTGGGCATTCAAGCGCAACTCAGTCAATTACCTACCGCTAATTTGGCGCTTCTTTAATCACCTTAAAGCTTTGACTTGAAAATTAAAGTGTTCTCAATGTAATTTTGGAAACGGTGACCATGAAATTCAATTCACTATCACTTAAACTTGCTATTGTTTTTTTAGGATTATGCTCCGTGCTGGCCCATGCACGAGTTTTTGTTGGCGTTGGTGTTGGTGTTGGCTTTAACGTTGGCCCCTACCCCTATGGTGCTTATGCCTACCCTGCCTACCCGGCCTATCCTACCTACGTTGTTCCGGCCTATCCTGCGACCACCTACGTCACAACCCCCACGGTGATTGAGAGCCAACCTGTGCTCATGCCCTCCTCTACACCTATCGCATCACCCGCCACGACCGCTTCACAAGTTTGGTATTTCTGCGAAAAGTCCAACACTTATTACCCCTATGTCCAGACGTGTGAAGCGCCCTGGAAAACCGTACCTGCAACTCCCCCCAAACCATGAACCTTACATTGAATCCATGAGGCCTCATCATTTAAGCCTGCCTGGATCTCATGAGGTTATCTTAGCAAGCGCTCATCAACCTATGTATGGAGCAGACCCATGCCAATGTATCGACTTACCGGTTGATTGAAGAGGAAATTTTTTTAATCCATTCTTGGTACCAGGCGTCGCTTTGGTTAAGCTCAACTGCTTTGGCGTACCGATAAAGGGTGACCTCAAAGTATGAAAAGGCAATAAAAAACCCTTGCCAACCGTCCAATACGCCGAGCTTAAAAACATAGTGTTTAAGAAAAGCCCAAATGGCATGTCCCAAGGCCTTGGCAAAACTGGAGTTTTGTTGCCTCTTTTTCATCGCGCCCAGGGATGAGTACCGATTCATCTTGACGATGGATTCGGCTAAGTTTTTAAAAGGAAACTGCCAGATGGCTTCTTCGAGATAGCCTATCTTTGCACCACCCAAGAGTTCAAAACCTTCATGGACTGGCGAATCGTCGTATTTGAAAGACTTCTTATTGAAGAGTTGAGGCTGTCTGTAATTGGGATACCAACCTGAGTGCTTGACTTCTCGGCCTAAGAAAAAATTTCTCCGAGGAACGTAAAACACATCGAATTTATGCTCACTGATTTTTTGTCGAATTTCTTGGGCCACCTCAGGCGTGCAGATCTCATCGCTGTCCAAACTGAACACCCAGTCGTGCTGGCAATGTTTTAGCGCTTGATTTCTCAGGTCCCCAAAACCCTTGAATTCCACTTGAACAACCCTGACCCCCAAAGACTCGGCAATACTGACGGTCTTGTCGGTGCTGAAAGAATCGATCACCAACACCTCATCGGACCATTGAACGCTCTTAATCGCGTTTTCAATTTTGTCTTCTTCGTTAAAGGAGATGATATAGGTGCTGATCAAAGCCATGGATGTTGATCTTATAAAAAATTGAGTGGATCTAAACTCAAACGATTGTAGCGTTCATTAAAAAAGCCACCCTGGCCTGAATTTGATCAGTTCACGGTGGCTTTAGGTGCTGAATCTTCTTAAGACTGACTCGCAAGTCACTCTTACAAGTCAAAGGTTTAGGCTCAAGGCTTTCTGGGATCTTTCACGTCCTTGATCTCAGAAAATTCTACGTTATAGATTTCACCGTCGCCTTTGGTATTTTTTTCCGCTTTTCGGATATAAATACTTTGAACAATGTCACGGGTCGTGGCGTCAATAAAGATCTGACCTCTGGGGCTCTCAAAAATATCACCCTTCATGGCCGCCAACAATTGATCCCCATTGCCCGCACCCTTGGTCTTCTTGATAGCGTTGTAGATCAAATGCATGCCGTCATAACCAAACACGGCCACGGCATTGGGTCGCATTTTGGGATTGGTTTTTTTGAATTCTTGTACAAACTTTTTGTTCATCTCTGAGGGGTGGGCTGTCGAATAGGGATAGGCACTGACAATCCCAAGCGTTGCATCTCCCATGCCGTTCAAAATATCATCATCGACCACATCACCTGTGCCGATCATTTTGATACCCGCCTTATCGAGTCCTCGTTCAGTGAACTGCTTCATGACAGCAGTGCCCACACCGACGGGAACAAACACAAAAACCGCATCAGGCGAGAGCTCTCTCACCTTTTGTAGAAAGGGCGCAAAGTCATTGTTCTTCAAAGGCACCCTCAAAGACTCAAGCACTTGGCCTCCATTGAGTAAGAATCGATCCTTAAAGGACTCCTCTGCATCAATACCAGGACCGTAGTCAGAGACCAAGGTCACCACTTTTTTGATATTGTTCTTGGGTGCCCAGTCACCCATGATGACACTGGCTTGGGGCAAGGTCATGGAAACTCGCACCATATAGGGTGTGGAGTTGATGATGGAAGAAGTCGCCGCCAACATATCAACCATGGGAATTTTGGCCTGCGTTGCCACTGGAGCAGTGGCCAACGCCAAGGGCGTCAGTCCAAAGCCAGCGAACACGTCAACCTTATCGTTGACGGCAAGTTCTTGGGCCAGTCTCTTGGTGGTTTCTGGAGAAGCACCATCGTCTTTGACGATGAGTTGAACCTCGCGACCCTCGACTTTGTTGCCATGTTGAGCCATATAGAGCTTCACACCCGCCAACATCTGAGCACCCGTTGAGGCAAAAGGCCCAGTCATGGGAGCAATAAAACCGACTTTAAAGGGTTTGCCGTCGGCTTGAGCCCATTGCATCACGCCAAGAAGCGAGATCACACACAGTGATTTGATCAATTGAATTTTGTTCATTTAATTTCCTTCATTTTTGCAAATATCCTTTTGGCATCTTCGTCCAACGCATCCTCTCACATGAGTCAATTGAGTCAATAGAGTAAACGCGCACGTTTTTTGAGTCTCCTTAACTCACGAAATTCAGGAGGTTCAGGAGGCTCAAAAGGCCTTTAACGGCTTCAAACAAGACCAAAAAACGATGTTAACATCAAAGTTGTACTACTTTTAGATGAGTTTGACAAATGACTGTGAGCCTTCCAGCCCGATTTGACCATGTGGGAAGCTTTTTGCGTCCCGAATATCTGCTGCACGCCCGACAAGAACAAGCCAAAGGCGCCATTTCAGCAGCAAAACTTCGTGAAATCGAAGACCAAGCCATTGCGGATATTGTCGATTTTCAGACCGAACTGGGTCTGAAATCCATCACCGATGGAGAGTTCAGGCGCACCTATTTTCACATTGATTTTTTAGAACAACTGGGTGGCGTGGCCACGGACATACCAGTCTCCGTCTTGAATCCTGACGGCACCACAGAGCCCTCTCCTCCCGCTATTCGAGTGGTGGATAAGATACGCCATGCGAAAAATATCCAACTCGCAGACTTTGAGTTCCTCAAGTCCAAGGTTGCAGCCGGACTGACCCCAAAGGTGACCATCCCCTCCCCAACCATGCTCCACTTTAGAGGTGGGCGGGGCGGCATCAGTAAGACAGCCTACCCCACACTGGACCCCGACTTTTATGATGATGTGGCCAAAGCTTACGCCGATGAGTTGCACTCTTTGGCCAATGCGGGATGCAACTATGTGCAAATGGATGACACCAATTTGGCCTATCTTTGCGATGAAAAAATGCGTGAAGCCGCCAGGTTACGTGGAGATGACCCCAATGAGCTTCCCCACCGCTATGCAGCATTTATCAACAAAGTGGTGGCGTTGAAACCTAAAAATATGCTCTTGGCCATGCACTTGTGCCGGGGCAACTTCAAGAGCTACCATTTTGCCGAAGGCAACTACGAACCCGTGGCCGAGGCGTTGCTCTCGGAGATGGATATCGATGCTTATTTCCTAGAATATGACGACGACCGCAGTGGGGACTTCAAACCACTTCGTTTCCTACCCAAAGGCAAAACAGTGGTGTTGGGTTTGGTGACAACCAAGGTTGGAACCATGGAGAAAAAAGACGACCTCAAACGCCGCATTGACGAGGCAGCCCGCTATGCCCCATTGGATCAATTGGCTTTATCACCCCAGTGTGGCTTCTCAAGCACCATTCACGGCAACAACATTGCGGTTGAAAATCAACGCGCCAAACTTCGTTTGGTCATTGAGACCGCCAACGAAGTCTGGGGTTAATGCAAGGGGCCCCTCGAGGGGCCGCCTCCCACACTCTACCTTGTGACGCTCATTCAGGCGTGATCGTCTTCAATGCCGTTTCTTAAGACACCAATGGCATCGACCTCAATTTCGATGACATCACCTGGCTTCATGAACACTTGGGGAGTGCGTTTGTTGCCCACTCCACCAGGCGTGCCGGTCACGATGACATCACCGGCTTTGAGTGGAATGACGGTTGAGATAAAAGCCAATTGCCGTGGAATGCTATGGATCATCATGTCGGTGGTGGTGCGTTGCATCTCTTGACCATTCAATTTGGTTGAAAGCGTCATCACTTGATTGGGAGCAATCTCATCAGCGGTCACCATCCATGGACCAAAACCACCTGTTTTAAAGAAGTTCTTGCCAGGAATCCACTGAGTCGTGAAATTTTGCCAGTCTCGCACCGAGCCATCGTTGTAGCAAGAATAGCCGGCAATGTGGCTCCAAGCATCGGCCTCTTGAATACGGCGCCCACCTTTACCGATGATCACAGCAATCTCTCCCTCATAGTCCAAACGGTGTGACTCCAAAGGACGAACGATGTTTTGTCCATGAGCGACTTGGGAGTCATTGAGGCGCAAGAAGATCGCGGGCTTTTCTGTCAAGTCTCTCCCGGTTTCTTTAACGTGGTCGTGATAGTTCAAACCCACGCAAACAATCTTATCTGGGTTGGGAATGACGGGCAACAAAGTCAGATCAGCAAAATTGAGATCAGGCTGGTGTGAGCCCAATAATGTGGAGATGCGAGAGACGAGATTTTTTTCGATGACGGTCTTCAAATCAGCCGCTTCAGACCCTAGCAATGGCTTTAAATCCAAAACCTTCTCACCCACGACGACGCCATAAGTCGCAGATCCTGAACGCATAAAACTGATTAATTTCATTTCAATTCACCTTAAAAAGCCCATCAATTGGGCAAAAAACTGGAGAGTACAAACGAAGTGCTCACCTTGGAGCATGAGATTATACAAAGTCAGCCACTCAAAAGAGCAGTGACTTCACCACCACCGGCACCACGTTCGTTTGAGTGATCAATTCCCCCATATCAATGTAATCCAACTCCTTGAGCTCAATGCCATCGATGCACACCAGGGGTCCAGAGAAACGAAGTTCATCGCCTAAGATCTTGCCTATTGAGAGTGCTACATCACCCTCAATCACTAAGAATAGTGGTTCTGTGCGCGCACCCTCTAGGTGCATATACTTGTACAAAGCACTGGCCACCAAATGCAGGGTGGCATAGTCAGGCTCATAGCTCCAGACCATTGCCAAGGCCATTCGACTGAGCGGCGTGAGATCGAGTCTCTTGGCTTGGGCTGCGATACTTTGAAAGAGATGATCCTCAGTCAAGGAACCAAGATTGGGAAGTGAGAGTTTGACGACAGGCACATTCTTGGCAGGCAAGAGTGTGGGGTCACGCAAAAAAATCGTATTTCCACTGACTTGCACCGTGAATTGAGAAGCACCGATGACGGTGGCTCGAATGCGGTGGGGGACTTCAACAATGGGAAGCTTTATCGTGGGCGTGAACTGAGCAATCGTCTCCTCAACCAATAGCTTTGAGAGGTCCCCAAAATCCTCAGTCTGCGTCCCAAACAAATACTCTGACACTCCACCTGAAAAGGTCAAATACTCAGGGACGACGGTGAGTTTGGGCTCAACTGTGAGCATCAACGCTTGGGCCAAATCGCCCAGAGTAAAGGATTGACCCCCTATTTCCGATCCTTTGGGGAGTGGTGTCAAACATCTCATCACCATCTCCAGCAACACCCCTGCATAGGCTTTGGCCAAGAGGCGACGATGACCGATGTGGGCCATCGACTCAGGTGAACACTCCAAGCCCAATGACTGGGCCATCAAATGCGCGGCTTCGTCCAAACGGCTCCATTGACCTTGGGTGTCAAGTGCCACCATCCGCCCTCCACCAGCAAACGCCCACACCGACTGAATCTGACCACAATCGATCACGGCCAGTTTGGTGGTTCCTCCTCCAATATCGATGTGCAAACCGCATTGTTGACGAGTTTTGGACAGCGCACAGGCACCTGAGCCGTGGGCTGCGAGCATGGCTTCGAGTTGATGGCCAGCCGTTGCACAGACAAAACGCCCAGCGTCTTGCGAGAATATTTGATTGATTGCTCGCGCATTGTTTTTCTTGATGGCTTCTCCGGTCAAGATCACAGCACCTGTGTCAATATCTTGCCTCTTCAAACCCGCTGATTGAAAGCAAGACTCAATGAATTGCTCTAAGGCTTTAGCATCAATACTGGCATCTGAGTTAAAGGGCGTGAAAACAATGGGAGAGTGCCACAGGCTCTCTCGGCCAACCACCTCAAAGTGACTGGTCATCGCATGGTTGAGCCGGCGTAATCGCACGCGTGAAAAAAGCAAATGCGAGGTGGATGAACCTATATCGATGCCCACCGTTTGGAACACAACATGGTCTTGATCCCAGATGGACTGGGCGTTTTGGGAGTCTAAGAGACTTGACTCATGTTCATGCTCATGATCGAGCTCAAAATCATGGGGCAAAGTGACCCCCTACTGTCAGGTTGTGCAAATGGCACCAAGTCATCACACTGCCAAGCCTGTGCTCTTGGGCATTTGAATCACGCCTTTGAAGTCATCAATATTGAGTTGAGCAATCGAAGGTTCATCAAAAATCTCCCCCATCTCTGAGGCAACGCCTGTGGCCTTCAGCTCTTGAAGCCACTTGTAGTGAATTCGTGGATCTTGGTCTTGGTACTCCAATTGACGCCCCCCATCTTGGAGTGATTTAGAGCCAGCGCCTTCCGCGCTTTTTCTTCGCAATGAAATGAAGGGATAGCGCCGCGAACCCAAACTACAGGCCAAGTAACGAGCAGGCTGCGGGCCGGTATTGAAATGCTGATGAAACATCCAAAATGGCGGTGTATACATGAAGCCGTGGGCCCATGGAAACTCTTTAAACTCGGAGTCTCCCTCATACCAAAGCAAGGAGTAACCGGTGCCATCGACGGCGTGAACATGCGTACCGGCTGCATGGCGATGGGCTTTTTTGTAACGACCCTTGGGAATTTGAGAAACGTGGGCGTGCATGGTCCCGTCCGCCAAAATAAAACTAATGTTGCTCGAACCTTTTCCTCGGGCCTCAAGCTCATAGAGCTTGAAGTGGGTGAGGTCATGCACAAAATTCGTCTCCCAGACATTGCGAGTCACCCCTGTCTTGTGTGTGTATGCACTCAAGTCTCCCTCGCCATCGAAATACTTGGATTGTCCAATCCGCTCCTTAAAATCAAACGGATTATTAAAGACAAATGTTTCGTCGTGGTAGAGGTTCAACGTCAATGGGGCATCGTGGGTGCACGAGACGCGAACTCGGTGCTGACCTGAGCTATTAAAGAGTTGGTACTGACAATTGAGTGGAATGGCAAACATGGCCTTTGGACCCCACTCAAACATTTTGACCTCCCCACTGGGGAGCCAAATCTTGGCCGAACCAAAACCCTCCAAGACGTAGCAAAACATTTCATACAGATGCCTCACCGGTTTGGTCTTGGCACTTGGGGCCACTTCAAGGACATAGTTGGCCATGAAATCCCCAGCGCCATGGGTGTGAGCAAAGCAACCCCGCGCCTCATATAGGGCCCAGTCGTTGGTCTGGAGAGCCAGCAAATTGTGGCCAAAATCTAGATGAACGGGAATACCTTGTGATGCGACCCAATCACCATACGGGTCAAGCAAAACGCGAGACTGGGGTGTGTCTGTGTGAGGGGATTGGGTGCTGCTAGAAATGGGGGTGTTCATGGTGGCTTAATAAGTGCAAATGATCAACTTGGGAATGAGTGAATGCTTATCAACTATAAAAATGGATTGATCCAGTTTTGGTTCAGTTTTGATGCTGGCTTTATTTGTCATTGCTTGATTGATTGACAAACAATTCGTTCCAAATTTTGTCCCATTTTTTAGCCTCATCCAAAGTAACCGAAGGGTCAATCAGTTTGTACGAAAAATTACTCAAAGGACTGGGGACCACCGTGCTGGCCGGAACGCGTTGGCGAGATTTAATAATCTCTTGCCCCTCTTTGGACAACATAAAGTCCACCAACAACAAAGCTGCGTAGGGGTGACTCAAGTTACTGGCCAAGCCCACAGCCCCAGCACGGCCCATGGTGGGCGTGAGAGCACGCCACTCAATCGGAGCCCCCGATTTGGCCAAACGTGCTGCAGCATGATTGTACAAAGCAACCGCGATGGGGATCTCACCTGCTGCCACCAATTCGGCCATCAAGGTATGACCTTTGCGAAGTTGTGGCTTGTTGTCTTTTAGACGTCGAAAGTAATCCAACCCTTCGGCCTCTCCCATATTCTTGACCATGGCAGCAAACCAATCGCTATCGGCCACTTCAAGACCTAGTTTACCGCTCCACTTTGGATTCAAAAGGTCTTGATAGGTCTTAGGAGCCTCATCGGGTTTGACCAAATTGGTATTAAAGACCATGGTGAAAAAATTAAACCGATCGGCCACATAGCCACGCCCTTTTTGAAACGCTGAGGGCGGCAAATCTTTGAACGACGGGCTGTAAAACTCTTGCAAGAGCTTTTCTCTGTGCAAGGACTCCAACACCACCGCATCACTCTCAAATACATCTGGCGTGTAACGATGGGCATGTGCCTCGGTCACAGCACGTTGGATCACCTTTTCACCACTGGCTCTCCAAACCGTGACTTTGATATCGTATTTTTTTTGAAATGCATCAATGAGGGCCGCGGTGTCCTTGGGACTTTGAGAAGTGTAGAGGTTAAGGCTGCCTTCCTTTTTACCTTCCCTTAAAAGCCGAGCCTCCCGGTCAGCACCCTGGTACATCAAGAGTGCTCCAACACTGGTGAAGCCTTCTGGGGTAGCACCAGCGGGTTGTGCACAGGCAAGGTCCAAGCCGAGCAGCATCGCAAACCCCAAGACAGCCATTGCAAGGATCCCACCTTTTAAGGCTCGCCCCCTTGGCCTTATTCTTTTGAAGACAGGGAGATTGTTCAAGCAAGAAATTTCGTGGGTCATGGTCTGATCGGGTCGGGCTCAGCAATAAAAAAGGAGTCCGAAGACTCCTAGGTTTGGTTCTTTTGTAAGACTAGAATTTTAACAGCACACCTGCGGCCACGTTGGTGATATTGCCCCCAACTGCACTGGAGGAGATGGTGGCATTGCTGGCGTTGCGATTAGCAGCGTACAACATGAAAAGAGCGATATCTTTGCTGTAACTGTACTTGGCGCCCACACTGGTCAAGCTTCCATTGAGTCCATTGGTGGTACAAACCGCACCGCCCAGGATCGTACAAGAGCCATCGGCTTCATAAGCATAGTTGGCTCCCAAAGTCCATCTGGGTTGCACCTTGAATTCACCGCGAAGTGCATAGGTGTTGTGGGTGTAACTCGTGAACTTGCCGACTGTTTGGGCGTTCTCAGTGTATTTCAAATTGGCAAACTCTGCCGCTATGGAATACAAATCTTGGTCGTACTGTAAGCTCAGGCGTGTACCCGTGTCCTTGGAGCCGGGGCTTGCGCTCACGAGCGTTGAGGTGGCCTCGGTAGCACCGGTACCACTGAAAGTGCGGTAATCGTTGTGAGTTTCTTGGTGCAATGAAGCGTAAAAATTCTCATTGCTCCAGCGAATTCCAATAGCCGAGAGCCATTGGTTTTGTGTGGCGGTGCGGTTTTCGTCAGGGTGATAAGAGAAACCAGCCTGAAAGCCGTTAAAGCTATCACTGATCAGACGAATCTGATTACCAATTCGGGTATGAAATGAGGTCGTACCGCCGGCAGACTTCCAACCGACATTGGAGAGCACATTGCTTGTGGAGATAAAGTTCGATGAACTCACGTCCAATAAACGAGTGCGGTCACCAAACTCTTTATAAACGGTATCCATTTGGCCGAACTGAGCAGTACCCACGCCTTTGAGGCCAATGGAGACAAATGCATCGCGCGTATCGGTGAACAAGCTTTGTGTGCCACCCGTACCAGCGCTGGAGTCAATATTTTTGCCCATCACGCCCTGAAAGTCATAGCCCAAGGTCAGGTCATCTACGCTTTTCTTGCCCTTAAAGCCAATATAGGACTGAGACCAAGCAATCTGACTCTTTTGGAGAGGTGTCGTTGAAGCGGCCAAGTTACCGGCCACTGTTTTTTTACTTTGCATGGAGTTAGAGGCTGTCCCCGCGGCAGATCCGTCACCATAAGTGGTTACGTCATACTCGGGGTAAAGAGTGCCGTACACCTCTAGATTTTCACCCGCAACTTGCACCGCCTGCACCTGTGAGACAACGCCCAAGGTGGACAAACATAAGAAGGCGATACGACTGAGCTTGAATTTCATTGATTTCTCCAAAGGGTTGTAGTTTGAATATTTGTTTTAACTTTACGAATTAGATACAAACTCGCCAATATTCCTAACTCGTATTAACCCTTCAATTCATCAAATTATCAACACTTTGTGATAGGGGAAACACCACCCGAACTAGATTTCAAGGCCAATGCTCTAAGGGCAACGACCTGAGTCCCTGCAGAGTTGAAAAAATCGTCCAGGTTTTAAGTCAACCCATGGAGTCAAGATCCTACGGGCTCTAAATATGACCTCTTCACATGCCTCTTCAAATGGCCTCTTCACCTGGGCTCTTGTATAAGGGCTTTCTCGAGTGAGTTGAGCACTCGGGGGTCAACCCAAATACGAAGACTTGCCGGAAGAAATAGCTTGCCCAACGCAACGTCGCGTCCAAGTCAAAGTGGTCACGCCTTAGTGAGTCATATTGGGCTGGACGATTCGAGTGGGCTGGCCTTTGGCAAAAGCATTGATATTGTCAAAGGCCATTCCAAAGTACAACTCATAGTTGTCCTTCTCGACAAAGCCCAAGTGAGGCGTGCACAAGCAATTGGGCAATTTCAACAAGGGATGATTAGCGCCCAGTACTGGCTCCTCTTCATAAACATCGACCGCCGCAAAACCAGGTCGACCAAGTTTGAGCGCAGCCTCAAGAGCTCCCTGCTCTATCAACTCGGCCCTGGAGACATTGACCAGCGTCGCAGTTGGCTTCATCAAAGACAGATCGTGGGCGGTTACCATGTGCAAAGTCTGTGGCGTCAAACGCAACTGCAAGGTCAAAATATCACAGGTGCTAAAAAACGCCTCACGACTGGGCGCCACATCAAAGCCTTGGTCAATGGCTTTTTGCAAAGTACTCGCACGGCCCCAAACGAGAGGTTTGGCACCAAAAGCTTTGACCAAATGGCTGACCTGAGCTCCCAAGCGACCAAAGCCCATAATACCCACAGTTTTGCCTTGCAACTGGTGACCCAAGGTACCTTGCCAGAGTCCGTTGTGTAAGCGCTTATTCTCGGTCACCAAGTTTCTCAAACTCGCCAAAATCAACAAAATATTGAGCTCCACGGTACAAGCCCCTGAGCCCGATCCATCACAAACCATGACACCCGCGTCATGGCAAGCTTGGACGTCCACGTGGGTATTGATCTTTCCCGTTTGAGAGACCAGTTTCAAATTCGGCAATTGCGCCAAAAGCTCAGCAGTGATTGAGGTCCTCTCACGGGTCAATACGATTGCATCGGCCGATTTGAACCGCTGCACCAAGTCACTGAGACTTTTAACGGTGTCGTTATAAATTGTGACTTGGTGGTCACGCAGCTTTTCAAAACAATTCAAATGACGAACACAGTCTTGATAATCATCGGGAATCACAACATGCATAAGAGTCTCTATATAAAAAAGTAAAAAATAACGATCCCATTTTAGTCCTTGCAAACCCCTTCTCACTTTAAACATAGGCAGGCCAAGACAAAATCATCCACCCCCTCGCATTCATCCTCTAAAATAAAGCCCAATGTATGTCGCTGGTCAAGAGCAACTTGTGGGTGATATCTTCTCAAAAAAAACAGCACCCCCCTTGATCAATAAAAGTCACCGACGCCATCTATCGATTAACCCAAAGGAAACCTGATGAATAGCTCTGAACGCATGGACCCAAGAGGACCCGCCCTCTTACAACGAACTGGGCTTAAGGCCATCTTGGCCTCGGTTATGTTGTTGAGCTCAGGAGTACACCTGGCCAGTACGGCCAATGCAGCAAGCGTGAACAACTGGCCCACCAAGCCCATCACCTTGGTCGTGCCATTTGCACCTGGTGGGACCACGGATATATTGGCCCGTGCTGTGGGCCAAAAGATGGGAGAGTTTTTAAAGCAACCCGTCATCATTGACAACAAACCAGGTGCAGGGGGAACACTGGCCGCCGGCATCACCGCCAAAGCGCCTGCGGACGGTAACACTCTGTTCATGTCAACCATTGCACACACCATTGCGCCCGGTCTTTACAAGTCGCTCAACTACGACTTCACCACGGACTTTGACCCCATTGGTATGGTGGCGATCACCCCCAACGTATTGATCGTGAACAAGAATTTGCCCGTTAAAAATGTGGCCGAATTCATCCAATACATCAAAGCCAATCCCGGAAAGGTCAACTACGGATCTGCGGGGGCGGGAAGCACCGAGCACTTGGCGGGCGTTCTCTTTGGCATGCTCACTGGGGTGAATATCACCCACGTCCCTTACAAAGGGGGTGCACCCATGATGAACGACTTGATGGGAGGACAAATTGAGATGTCCATTGAGACCAGCCCCTCCGCTTACCCTCAAATCAAAGCGGGGAACGTGACTGCCTTGGCTGTCACCACCCTCAAACACTCGAGTGCCTACCCAGGTGTTCCGACCTTGGACGAGAGTGGCGTCAAAGGCTACGACTTCGTCACTTGGTTTGCCTTGATGGCGCCTCACGGGGTGCCCAGCGGCATTCAATCTCGCTTGGTGAGTGAACTCACGAAGACACTCAAAGACCCCAAAGTCATCAAAGATTTTGAGGACCAGGGTGTTAGCCCTGGAAGCATGACGCCTACACAATTGGCCACCTTCATCAAGTCTGAGACCATCAAGTGGGGCAAAGTGGTGAAAGAGTCTGGGGCCAGCGTTGACTGATCATGGGTAGAGCCTTGTGGTCGGATTGAGAGGGAATTTCCTCTCGTGTTCTTGCTGTTTTTTTCTTTGCCTCTACTAGGCACTCTTCATGCCCTCAATCCTGTCGGTCACGTCGCCCGTTTTTTTTATCATTGCACTGGGCTATGCAGTGACAGTGTTGGGGGTCTTTAAAAAAGAGGAGATTCAGCATTTTGGCAAGTGGGTGATCAATATTGCATTGCCCGCACTTCTTTTTAAGTCGTTGTCTGCGCAACGTTTTGATCAACTGCTCAATGCCAATTATTTCTTGGCCTATGTGCTGGGCTCATTGGTCATGCTCGCATTGGGGTATGGGTGGTCAAGGTGGGTTCAAAAACAAAGTGCCATCACCAGTGTGTTTGTGGCCATGGGGGTGAGTGCCTCCAACAGCGGCTTTGTAGGTTTTCCCATTTTGCACCTGGTCTTTGGATCCATGGCGGCCATGGCCTTGGCGCTAAACATGGTGACTGAGAATTTGATCATTACCCCCATTTTGCTCTTCATGGCCGAGCGTACCCAAAGTCAGCGCTCTGGGCTTGCCGTGTTGAGTGATGCATTTCTAGGCTTACTTAAAAAGCCCCTGATTTGGGGCATGATTTTTGGAATGGGGGCTTGTGCACTGAATTTGGAGCCCATTGGACCATTTAAAATCGTAGTCTCAATGCTTGCAAGCGTGAGCGCACCCTTATCCCTCTTTGTGATTGGGGGCAGTTTGGTGGGCCTGCAAACCCAAGGAATGAGCTCGAAGATTGCACCCATTGTGGTGGGCAAGTTGCTACTGCATCCACTGGCAGTCTTGGCGATACTTTGGATTTTAAAAATCATGAATATCGGCCCCATCGATCTTCAAATGCAAATTTTGGCGGTGTGTTTTGCTGCCATGCCCATGATGAGCATATACCCCACATTGGCTCAACCCTATGGACAAGCAGGCATGAGTGCAGCGGCAGTGCTAGTGAGCACTGTGTTGTCTTTTTTCAGTCTCAGTGCACTGCTCTATGGAGTTGAAAATCTCTCCCTTTTAAATGCACTCAGGTGAAGGCTTGTATGCCAATTGGAGAGATTGATGTAGAGTGCTTTAAGCACATTGAGAAAGCACAAGCATTGATCTCATCAACCGTGTAAGCCCTAGTGCTCAAGGAGATTGGGAGGCCTAGAATGGATTGTTTTAAAACTCTAACCTCTAGCTCTCCATGACCATCATCTCCATGTCCCAAGCCGACGCCATTTTGAATGCCGTTTTCATCAAAGCCCGTGAACTCAAATTGCGTCCGATCTCAGCGGTCGTGGCCGAACCTGGTGCGATTCCAAAAGCCTATAAAAAAGAAGATGGCTCGGCCATGCTTCGCTTTGAGATGGCCATGGGCAAGGCCTATGCGGCCTTGGCCTTGGGCCGCTCCACAAGCCTCATTGTCGAGAGAGCTCACGAGAGACCTCTCTTCATGAGCTTCATGTTCAAAGCCTCAGAGGACAAGATTTTTGCAGAGGGCGGCGGCATGCTCATTCGTGACAAGTCTGGTGAAGTCATTGGCGCCTTGGGCGTGACGGGAGATACAGCTGCCAACGATGAGCTCTTGTGTGCCTATGCCATTAGGGCAGCGGGTTTACTCACCGATCATGATGCAGCCGCTTTGGGTGTAGAGGTAAGGCTGACCAATATTTAAGTTGCTTTAATTGTTCAATCCGGGCTGAGCCACTTTTTTTTGAAGGGCGCATCGAGATGTGCATACAAATGCAAATGCTTTTTGATTTGATGGGCGAGCACCCCAAGAAGAAATATTTCAACCAATATTTCAAAGACAAAAGGCGTCAACTCCTGGCACTGTGGTTATTGGTTTGCTATTGTGTGCTGGTGCTTAACGCAAAAGCCAGCTTGGCTGCAGAGCCCAACTACCCCAGTAAACCGGTGCATTTGGTAGTCCCCTTTGCGGCAGCGGGGGGTGTTGACACGGCGGCTCGTATCATTGGGCAGCGTTTGTCAGAGTTATGGTCTCAGTCCGTACTCATTGACAACCGAGCCGGTGCCAATAGCGTCATTGGTACTGACTTTGTGGCCAAGTCAACACCCGATGGACACACCCTATTGGTAGTGTTTGGACCGCCTTTCAACACAGTGCAACTGTTTTCGAAAAACGTGCCTTACCAAGCACTCACCGATTTCACTCCCGTCTCGATCGTGGCCACAGTTCCTATGGTGGTCGTGGTTCCACCCAATTTAGGTGTGAATACGGCCAGTGACTTAATTGAGTATGCCAAGCAGCACTCAGGTCAAGTCTCCTTTGGAACATCTGGGGCTGGGAGCTCTCAACAACTGGGCGGAATATTGCTGGGCATAGCTGGAGGTGTGGAGCTCACACACATTCCCTATAAGGGCGGATCGGCTGCGTTGAATGATGTATTGGGTGGACATATACCTGTTGGAATTTTGGCGCTCTCCAATGTAATTCCTTATGTCAAAACAGGCAAACTCAAAGCCATCGGCGTAATCGAATCTCATCGAAGCACATCCGAGCCTCAGATTCCAACCCTTGCTGAGGCGGGTGTACCTGGGTTTGCGGTTCCCGATACGTGGGTTGGATTTTTGGCTCCAGCGGGACTGCCCAAGGCGGTGTTGGATAAATTAAGCCAAGACATTGCCAAGGCAGTCGAGACTACCGAGGTCAAGCAAAAGCTCGAAGGTGCTGGCTTTGAAGTGGCGATCAAAGGACCTGAGGTTTTCAAAGACCTCTTGGGGAAAAGTATCGCGCTCTACAAAAAAACCACTGCAGACGCAGGCATCAAGCCTGAATAAAAAAAAGACTTTGATCGCGGCCTCAGTCTTGTTGAACCTCGATTGAGTCTTGATTCATCAAAGGATGTGCTGCGAAGTATTGGGATAAAAAATCCACCAAAGCCCTCACCTTGGTGGATAAATGTTGTCGGCTGGGGTACACCACATAGATCCCAAGCTCTGCTGCCGTGTACTGTGGAAGAACTGGCACCAAACGACCGGCTTTGAGTTCCTCGTCAACAATAAAGAGTGGCTGCAAGATAATACCTTGAGACGACACCGCAATGGCTCGGCAAGTCTCACCGCTGTTGGCATGAATCACAGGCTGTGTTTTGGCGATCACCGGGCCCTCTGGGCCCATGAGCTGCCAGTCATCCTTTTGGGTGGCATAACTGTAGGCCACCACCGCGTGATTGATCAAATCCTTTGGACTGCTGGGTTGGCCATGGATGGCCAAATAATGAGGCGAGGCACACAAGACCAAACGCGACGTGGCAATCATTCGACTCACCAAACTAGAGCTCTCTAGCTGTCCAATTCGAACGGCCATATCAAAGCCCTCCTCCACCAAGTCAACGACACGGTCTGTCAAAGTGATATCAAGCTTCACGCCTGGATGCAAGTCTCTGAATTGCCCCCACACAGGCGCCAAGTGTGACACCCCAAAACTCACAGGCACATTGATTCGAAGTAGCCCACTGGCGCGTTGACTGCGTGAGGCCACCTCCAATTCCGCATCGACTAGATCTTCCAGCAGAGATTTACTCCTGGCAAAAAAAATCTGTCCATCGCTTGTGAGGGACAAGCGACGAGTTGTGCGTTGTATGAGCCTCACCCCCAGTCTTGTCTCCAAGTCCTGCACATGCCGCGACACGGCAGCCTTGGACAAGTTGAGCGACTCGGCGGCTTTGACAAAACTGCCCTCATCCACTACAGCATTGAAAACCTGCATTTCAAGAAAACGATCCATTGTTGCTTATATTGAGACAATATAAATCATTTTACGATATTTATCTTTAATTTCAAAAACAATACAGTACATCCCATTCCAGATGCAAATCTTCAAACGGTATTTGGGAAAAAATCTTTATCAATCACTAGAAAGAAATATCACCATGAATGACACCGCAAAAAATCTCCTCACCCTCATTGGCAGACTCACCTTTGTGGCTCTCTTTTTACCGGCAGGACTGGCCAAAGTAAGTGGTTTTGAAGGCACCGTGGGCTACATTGCCTCTGTGGGCCTACCACTCCCGACCTTGGCCGCGTTGGTCGCACTGGTCATTGAGATCGTGGGCAGTTTGGCTCTCTTGGCCGGATTTGCCACCCCCTTGGCCTCGATCGTTTTGGCCGTCTTCACATTGGTGGCCACCTTCGCTTTTCACGCGTTTTGGGCTGTGCCAGCAGACCAGGCTTTTGTGACCCAATTGCTTTTTTATAAAAACATCGCAGTGGTAGGTGGTCTCTTGACTTTGGCCGCACAAGGCGCTGGGAGCTTTAGCTTAGATGCCAGACGTGAACAAGAGAGCAACCTCGTTCACGCCTAAGTCCTGGGTCATGACCGATCTTTCCAGCAAAGCTCTAAGTCCTCGAGACTCTGAGCTTTGCAGGAGAGATTTTTGCTTTTTAGTCGTCGCAACCAATCTCAAGGATCGAGCGAAATTTTGGACTGCTCAATGATCTTTCTCCAGCGCTCTACCTCCGACTTAATGAAACTCTCAAACTGCAAAGCAGTGCCGGGCATGGTTTCCGCACCTTGTGAGATCAACTTCGTTTTGAACTGTGGATTGCTCAAGATCACCTGCAACTCAGCATTGAGCCTGGTTCTTACGGCACTGGGCATATTGGCTGGACCCACCAATCCATACCAAGTGGCCATGTCGTAGCCCGAGACACCAGCCTCGGACATGGTGGGCACCGTGGGCGCCGCACTGGAGCGCTTGGCAGTCGTCACGCCCATGGCGCGAAGAGTACCAGCCTTCACTTGGGGCAAGGCACTCGGGATATTGGGAAAACTCATGTCGACCTGGCCCGAAATCAAATCAGGCATTGCGCTTCCCGTCCCTTTGTAGGGGATGTGCACCATTGAGATGCCCGCCATTTTGGCAAACAGCTCTCCCGAGAGATGCACCGAAGTGCCACTGCCACTGGACGCAAAGGTGAGCGCCCCTGGATGGGCTTTGGCATAGGCCACAATCTCTGCCACCGAATGAAAAGGCGAACGCGCAGGCACCACCAGCATATTGGGTGCAGAAAACACGCCCCCAATGGCGGTGAAATCCGACACCGCATCAAAGCTCAAATTTTTGTAAAGTGTCGCATTGACCGCATGACCAATGGAGGGGAAATACAAGGTGTAGCCATCAGGGGCGGAGCGAGCGACCATCTCGGCTGCGATGTTGCCATTGGCGCCTGCTCGGTTTTCCACGATGACGGGCTGACCTAATCGCAGTGACAAATTCTCCGCCAGCGATCGGCCCACCCCATCGGCCGATCCTCCCGGGGAGAAACCCACCACGAGACGAATGGCTTTGCTGGGGTAATTGGCTTCTTGTGCATACACCCCAACCGTTTGCACTGTCATCAAAAGAAAAACCAAGCAACCTAAGAGCCACCTTAAACCAAAAGAGATTTGGCTCCCCATTCTGAGGAACACTGAAAGACGTGAATTCATGCTCGGCCCTTTCTCTTCATGGGCACTCCGGTCAAAGCCACCAACTGCTCAAAGCTCAAACCTTCCACCCAATCAATCGCCACAAGTCCATGGGGCGTGACCTCAATGGTGGCCAAGTCGGTATAGATACAGTCCACCGCTTCAAGAGCCGTCAAAGGATATGTGCAACGCTCGACAATTTTGGATTGACCCGTCTTGGTCATGTGCTCCATCATCACAAAGAGCTTTTTCACACCCAGCGCCAAATCCATAGCCCCCCCAACAGCCGGAATGGCCTTGGGGTCTGAGGTTCTCCAATTGGCAAGGTCACCCTTAACCGAGACTTGAAATGCACCCAAGACACAACAATCAATGTGGCCTCCTCGAATCATGGCAAAGGAGTCTGCGTGGTGAAAAAGTGCGGCACCAGGCATCATCGTGACCGCTTGTTTACCGGCGTTGACAATCTCAGGATCGATTTGATCGCCTTGGGCCAGTGGGCCCATGCCCAATAAACCGTTTTCGCTGTGGAGCAAAATCTCACGGTCTTTGGGTAAATAATTGGACAAACTCATAGGCTGACCAATCCCAAGGTTGACATGAGCACCGTCAGGGATGTCCTCCAAAATGCGTTGGGCAATTTGCGCTTGGGTTCGACGCTGAATGTTTTGAAGTTCTGGGTGGGTCATAAAGCACCTTGGGGCTGAACGCAGACAACTTTTTGCACATAAACACCTGGTGTGACCACATGCTCGGGATTCAAGCCTCCCAAGTCAAGAAGCTCACTGACTTGCACAATGGTGCACGCTGCGGCAGTGGCCATGACGGGCCCATAATTGCGAGCAGTCCCGTGATAAGTCAAATTGCCATACCGATCGGCGCTTTGAGCTTTGATGAGCGCCACATCGGCTTTGATGGCTTTTTCAAACACTTGGTGCACCCCATCAATGAGCTTCACCTCTTTGCCCTCGCCAAGCTCCGTACCGTACCCCGTGGGCGTATAAAAGCCCCCAATTCCTGCCCCACCTGCCCGAATGCGCTCGGCCAAGGTGCCCTGCGGGACCAACTCAAGTTCAATCTCCCCTTGTCGGTAAAGATCATCAAAAGCACCTGACTCGGGCTGTCGAGGAAAGGAGCAGACCATTTTTTTTACCCGACGAGCTTGCACGAGTTTGGCAATGCCCACTCCACCATTGCCCGCATTGTTGCTGATGATGGTGAGAGCTTTGGCCCCCTGCTCAAGCAAAGCATCCAGTAAGGCAATGGGCAAACCCGCTCCCCCAAAGCCCGAGACCAAAATGCTCGATCCATCTTTGATCTCACTCACCGCCTCTCTTAGAGACGGGACTATTTTGTTAATCAATTCATCACTCCTCAAACATTTTTTTCAATCAAAACGCAGGCCTGCTGATTTGACAATTTGCGCCCAGGTTGCCTGTTCAGACTTGATGTAGGACGCCACTTTGGAGGGCTCGCCACCTAAGGGAGCACTTCCCTCCTCGGCCAATTGCGCTATAAAAGCGGGTTCCAGCAATACCTTTTGTACCGCGGCATTGAACTTTCGAACAATCTCGGGTGCTGTTGCACTCGGTGCCACCACCACCTTCCAATCAACCGCCTCAAATCCGGGATACCCCAACTCAGCCACAGTGGCCACTCCGGGTAGAGAGGACAAGCGTTTGGACGACGTGCTCGCCAACACCCGCAGACGTCCAGCAGCAATTAAACTCATCACGGCTTGGGGTGTAGCAAACATGCAATCGGTCTGCCCCCCCATGAGATCGGTAATGGCGGGTGTCGCTCCTTTATAGGGAACGCTTAAGAACAACACCCCAGCACGCTTGGCGAGCATCTCACCGGCCAAATGTCCTACGGTTCCAGTGCCTGCCAAGGCCTGGGTCAAACGAGTCGCAGCACTTGATCTCGATTGCGCAGACTTGATGAGCTCGGCCAAGTTGGCATACGGCGCATCAGCCTTCACCACCAAGACCGTGGGCAATTCGGCCACCAAGGCAATCGGTAGCAAGTCCGACTGAGCATCAAAGGGCATTTTGAGCATGGCCGCTGGGTTGATGGCCATATTGGCCGTTTGCCCCATTCCTAGGGTGTAGCCATCAGGTTTGGATTTGGCCACCATATCCAGTCCCAAATTGCCGCCACCTCCAGCCTTGTTCTCAATGATGAAGACCCACTGTGTATTAACACTCACACGCTCAAGTAAATGGCGGGTGATGACATCGGTGCCACCACCCGGGGTATAAGGCACGACAAAGTGAATGGGTTTGTCGGGCCAAGAGTTCTGGGCCCAAACACCGGACAGCATGAGAGGGACACTCAAGACCACAAGGACAAGAAAATAAACCTTGCGCACCCAATTGGGCGTCAAGTCCAAACAAGTGTGATCAGTCATTCGTTGCGCCCTTGATCTCTTGAGCCCTTGAGTCTTTGAGCCCTTGTTCCAAGGCCTCAATCTCTCGCTCGTTATACCCCAAGCCGCGAAGCACCTCTTGGTTATGGGCACCCAATGCTGGCGCAGAAGACCTCACCCCTAGACGCTGTCCTGCTAGAGTGATGGGCAACAACGGCGCCATGGTTTGAACGCCATTGGCCAAGGTGATAGGCGCCAAGCCTCCACTCGCTATCAAGTGCGGATCTTGAAAGAGATCTTGGGGCTTGGTAATGGGCGCATACGGCAGTCCATGTCGCTCAAAACACTCCGACACTTGCCTTGAGGTCAAATGGCCCAACCGCTCTCTTAGTATGGGTATCAACCACTCACGTGACTGCACCCTAAAATTGTTAGACCTCAAGCGCTCATCGCTCATCAAGTCTTCAAAGTCAAACGCCTTGCAAAACAAGCTCCAGGCCGTATCTGTGACCACCGCTAAAAACACCTGTTCACCGTCCTTAAAATCAAAAACGTCATAAATTCCCCAAGCCGAAACGCGAGAAGGCATGGGTGCAGCAGCCTTTCCCGTCACTGCAAATTGCATCATGTGCTGAGCCATCAAGAGCACGTTGTTTTCAAATAGCGCACTTTGAACCTCCTGGCCCAGTCCCGTTCTCTCTCGATGGGCCAAGGCCGCCATCACGCCCATGGCACCAAACATTCCCCCCATGATGTCGTTCACGCTGGAGCCCGCTCGCAAGGGGTCTCCTGGACGGCCCGTCATGTAGGCCAAGCCGCCCATCATTTGCACCACCTCGTCTAAGGCCGTTCGGTTGTCGTAGGGGCCAGGCAAGAAGCCTCGGTGGCTCACATAAATCAACCGTGGGTATTGAACCTTCAAGCTCGCATAATCAAGCCCTAGTTTCATCATCGCACCCGCCTTGAAGTTCTCACACACCACATCGGCCGTTGCGATCAATCGTTTGGCCGCTTCCACGCCCTCTGGGGTGTCTAGATTCAAAGCCAAACTTTTTTTATTGCGATTGAACATGGGGAAAAATCCCGCCCCCGAACCCAGTAGTGCCCGAGTGGCATCGCCTCTTTTGTGCCCGCCCACAGGTTCGACCTTGATCACCTCAGCGCCCATATCGGCCAAAATCATCCCGCACGTCGGCCCCATGACCATGTGACTGAACTCCACCACCCGCAATCCCGCGTAGGGGAGCAAAGTCTCTGGGACAGGGTCTTGGCTTTTGGCCCCAGGTGTGCCCTCTAGGCTATTCATCTTGACTCCATTCAGGGGGCTTCATTATTCAACGCGAATATTGTTATCGCGAATGATCTTAGACCACTTTTGAGACTCAGACTTGATGAAAGCAGAGAACTCCTCAGGAGTGCTGCTCACGGGCTCAGTGGCCATGGCCAGCATTCGCTCCTTGATCTCTGGCAAGGTGAGCACTTTGGAGATATCTGAATTCAGTCTAGACACGGCCTCCTTGGGCGAACCTGCTGGTAAAACGATTCCGTACCAATTCACCACCTTGTAGCCAGGTAATGATTCGGAGAGTGTGGGGACATCGGGCAGTACACCCAAGCGCTCACTGCCCGTGCTTGCGAGCACTCGCAGTCTTTGACTCTTGATATGAGGCAAAAGCGGTGCACCTGCCTCAAAGGTAAACTGCACTTGACCCGAGATGGC
The DNA here is from genome assembly GCA_036821105.1 of Limnohabitans sp. Lineage (GTDB taxonomy): Bacteria > Pseudomonadota > Gammaproteobacteria > Burkholderiales > Burkholderiaceae_C > Limnohabitans. The sequence continues at coordinate 4,876 of DAISKH010000025.1, read as the reverse complement.
ATCGCTGATGCTGGGTGCACTGCCTTTATAGGCAATGTGCACCATGTTCACCCCAGCCATGCTGGCCAACAATTCACCCGCCAAATGCGGTAACCCCCCTGTCCCGCTTGACGAGTAATTGAGCTTACCTGGGTTGTTGCGCGCAAAGCTGATAAATTCACCCAAATTTTTAGTCGGTAATGTCGGATTAACGACCAATAAGAATGGGACGGACGCGATTTGCGTCAAGGCCATGAATTGCTTGTCGAAATTGAAGGGCAAGTTGGGATAAAAATTGGGGTTCACACTCAAGTTCCCCAAGGTTCCCAAAAAAAGAGTGTAACCATCGGCCGCAGACTTGGCCACTGCATCCATCCCTAGCACGCCATTGGCACCGGGACGATTGTCTATCACAACGGGTTGCCCCAGCATCTCGGTGAGCTTGGGGGCCATCATGCGAGCCACAATATCAATGCCCCCGCCGGGTGGAAATCCAATCACGATGCGAATTGGTTTATTTGGGAAAGTATTAACACCGCTGGCTGCAGTTTGAGCCAAAGAGTCCAAACTCCCCAGACCACAAAGACAAACTGCGATGAGTTGCACAGACAAGTGGCGGAGTATGGACATGGGCGGCCTTCCAAGACAAGAGAAGTGGTCTTTGTATTGTGATCTGAAAACAATCCCTTTGTCACTAGGAGAAGAACCTAGCCCATCAAGCTTCACAATGAGCCCATGAATGAATAAATGAATTGCCTAAGTAAAGACAGAAGTCTGAACGGGGTCACGTTTGAAGGGGATCATCACTGGGCTTGGACACCCGTCACTTTGATGATGTTGGCCCATTTGGAGAATTCAGTCTTGATAAAAACTTGAAAGTCCTTGCCCAGCAAGTCTGGCGTTTGAAGCCCTTGAGCCACGAGATCGCGCTGCACTTGAGGGTCTTGCAAGGTGGCGTGCAAAGTTTTTGCAAGTCGCTCTATCACCGTTGACGGCGTATTGGTCGGTGCAAACAAGCCGAACCACAAGACCGCTTCAAAACCAGGATAACCAGACTCGGAGACAGTGGGCACGTCAGGCAAAATTCCCAATCGAGATTTTGAGGTGACCGACAAGGCGCGCAAATGGCCGCTCTTAATTTGCGATAAGACGGGTGAGACCGAGGAGAATTGAAAATCGACCACACCAGACATGGTATCTGTTACCGATTGAGCTGAGCTCTTATAAGGAATGTGACTCAGCTCAATATTAGCAGCCAATGAAAATAGTTGGGCCGACAAGTTCCCCATACTGGTGACTCCCGCCGATGCATACGTCACACGTCCTTTGCCAAGCTTGGCTTCACGGACCAACTCCTCAAAGTTTTTAAACCCCTTGGAGCCCGAAGTCACCAAAATATAGGGTGATGAAGCCATCATTCCGATGGGGACAAAGTCATGCATGGAGTCATAAGAAATACTGGGATTCAAGAGTGGACCCACCACTTGGGTGCTCACTGTTCCTAGTAAGATTGTGTAGCCATCGGCAGCGGCATGCGCAACCACATCAGAACCAATGTTGCCGCTCGCACCAATTCGGTTATCCACCACCACGGGCTGAGACAGCAAGGTGGCCATCTTGTTGGCGACCACACGAGTGGCAGCATCGGTGGCACTGCCGGCTTGAAAAGGTACCACGAGTTTGATCGGCCTTGATGGCCAGACACTTTGTGCCTGAAGGCCTACAGCACCTATTGAAAAACAAAGTGCTATCAACCCCTTCATTAGAGTGCAGCTCAAGTTCAACAGATTTGGGACATCAAATGAGGTCATCACTTTTCTTACACCCAAGCGCTTGAATTGAAAGAGATCCATCACCCTACTTTCTATGAATTGAACTCTGAAAAATATCACCCGGCAGCAACATCTTCGAGTGCAGCGTCCATTTGATGCACCATTTGCTCAAAGTCTTGCAATCCATTTTGTCGAGGGCTACCCGCGGTGTGCGGAGTTAAGATGACATTGGGAAAGCTGAGCAATTCGTCATCATCGTCACCCGGCTCTTGCCAAAGTGTGTCCAAGGCAAAACCACCCAGTGTGCCGTCTCTCAATGCCTCCAACAATGCTTCACGCTCCATGCATTGGGCACGTGATACATTGATTAACCTCAGGCCTTTTTTCATGAGCTTAAAAGCCTTGGCATCGAGCAAGTGGTGTGTTGAAGGACCGGATGGCAATTGCACCACCAACCAGTCGCTTTGTGAGAGTAAAGCCTCAAAGGAGACAAACTGCACATTGAGCGACTGCTCAGTTGTGGGATCGAGTTGCTCGCGCTGAGAGTAGATGACTCGCATCTCAAATGCATTGGCCCGCACAGCAATGTCTCGCCCGACTTCTCCGAGACCCAAAATCCCCAAGGTTTTACCGTAAAGCGTGTCCAAGTTGGGAATACGGGCCCAATTTGAAGAGGGCGTATGGCGCCGATCAAATGGAGCGGGAGAAAATCCCGCTTCTCGCAACCGGGTCATTGAGGTGACTTTGTTGAGCTCTGGGAGACGTTTGGCCAAAGCCAATATCATCATCATCGCTTGTTCAGCGCAAGCAATATTGGCTCGACGCCTAATGGTCAGTACTGCAACACCATGAGCCTGACAAGCGACAACATCCAAGTTGCGCACAATGTGACCATATTTTTGAATGACTTTAAGAGATGGTGCCATTGCCAACTCACGTTCAGTGACTCGCAAGGACTCGAGCACCAACACATGGGCATCTTGTAGCGCGTATTCCAACTCCTCTTGGGAATCGACAAATGTCAAACGACAGTTTTGCAGATGAATACTGTTCTCACGCAGTTGCTTTGCCCAATCTAAAAAATCAGGTTTATCGTGAGCAAAAAAATCTCGAAACGCCTCTCTTCTCTCCTCACTGCAAGAGGGATTCAAGACGATATCCAAAACTCGCATAAAGACATCGTTCTCAACGACAACGTTGCAAGAGTGAGAATGGGAAATGTGCTCTGGTGTGGTCATGAAAGTTCAATTATTTAATGCTCTTGGGTAAACTCGCCAAGATGACAAAAGTCTATGGCATTGATACGCATCAAACGATGCTTTGTTGTAGGTTATTCGTTTTAAGCAGAGCTTTTAGGATTTCTCAGGATCAATTTGTAGAGCGTTGATCATGCGAGTGTGCATGTTGTAAGCACCAATCAACACCGAGAGTTCCACAAGCTCTCGATCACTGCGGTATTTTTTATTAGCCTCGTGGGTAGCATCACTGACACTTGCCCCCAGGGTCAATTCATCAACGTATTGAATGGCGCACTCCTCAGACGCATTAAATACACCGGGCTTGATATCTCTGACCAAGAGCTCCTCACATTCGGGTAGAGTTAAACCATCCCCTTGGGCAAAATGCCCCATGTGCACATCAATCACGTATTGGGCCTTATTTAAGAGTGCCACTCTTAAGATCACCATCTCCCTTAGACGTGCACTCAAACTCGATTTCCAACGCACGGCATTGATGAAATGCATCCATTGCTCAGCAATTTCTGGACTGTGGAGCAGTAAGCCATAAACGGGAATTAGTTTGCCCCTCCTCTCGCGACGAATGGATTCAATCAAAGGGCTGAGCTCGGGATTGCTTTGCTCATCTATGTAGGGAACTCTAGCCATGGGGATCAATCTCTTTGCTTTAAAAATGAGTCCGGTCAGTGAATCCAACGAACATTCGGTACAGGCGCTAACCGTCCATTGGACGTCAGCGGTGGTTCTACGAACAGTCCTGCCGTTGCGTTTGAGGTAGCATTAAATTCAGACCAGAAAGCCCCTCAACGCCTTTGTAAACAATGCACTTTGTTCAACATTAGCAATGTGAGCAGCACTCGGAATCAAAACAGATTTTGCGTGAGGTATTTGCTCACCCATGTACATGGTGTTGGCGGCTGATGCGTCTTGCTCCCCCGCAATCGCCAATGTTGGGCAATGAATATCTTTCAAACGCTCGGTGAGGTTCAAACTCATCAAGGCTCCAATGCAACCAAAAAGCCCCATCACGGGGGTGTGCCGAATTTGGTCTCCAACTCTTAGTAATGCAGGATACCCTGCGTTATAGAAGGGCTCCGTGAACCAACGCTTCAAGGTAGGCTGCACCAAGGCTTCAATACCTTCTTTTTGCACCAAGTCCATGCGCTCTTGCCACGCAGCATTGGCAGCTGGGCTTGCGGCGTGCCCCGTATCGGCCAACACCAAGTGATCAATCACCTCTGGGTGAGACAAGGCGAGTTGAGCCCCCGTCATTCCTCCCATTGATAGCCCAACAAAATGTGTTTTTTGAATGCCCAAAGCTTGGATCAAGTGAAAAACATCTTGAGCAAGCATTTCAACGTCATAGGGGCCCGGTGTGGCTTCACTCAAACCGTGACCTCGAGTGTCATACACCAGAACTTGAAAATCTTTCGATAGATCTTCTGTTTGCGCATCCCACATCCGGGTGCTACAGGCCAATGAATGGCTGAAAGTAATCCATGGCGCGCCTTTGGGGCCATGAATTTCGTAGTTCAGTGTGACGCCAGGCAATTTAATTTTCACGCTCATCTCCCGCTTAAAAAATGGAACGGATGGTAACACGACAATAAAAAATAGATGCAAGAAATATTCTTTTAAGATTAGCAAAACACTGAGTTAAAAAATCGATTACCCCAATAGGGTTTACACCTGTAAATTAAATTTTTAAAGATAAATTTTACGTATTCCGAAGAGTGGAAAGGTTTACTTGACATCGCAGATTAAAAAGAAATAAGATGAAATCATGAAACCTCCTCACATCTCTGAAACTCAAGCTTGGGCCATTCCCAATTCGATAGAAGTCGACGAAAAAAATCTTTCTCATATAGTGGCAGGCCAGTGTCGCGA
>DAISKH010000024.1:0-29634 GCA_036821105.1 Limnohabitans sp. | reverse complement strand
GGGCTGGGGCTTGGACATAGGCTTGGCTTCAGTCCAGCTTGATTTGACGCAATTTAATGATGTTGCCCAGTTGAAGTGTCTCTTCCTGAACCCTCGCCTTGAAGGCCTCCCCACTGGAGCCCACGGCCTGCCAGCCCAAGGCAAACAGTTTTTGGCGGAAATCCTCTTGGGCAAAAATTTTGCTGATCTCGGAGGACAACCTCGCTTTTGCTGTAGGCGATAGCCCAACGGGCGCTACCAAGCCAGTCCACACCTCAAGCTGAAAATCTTTGACCCCAAGCTCAGACAATGACACCACCTCTGGCACCAAGGGGCTTCTTGCGCTGGTGAGCCCTATCGCTTTGAGTTTTCCTGATTTGACCTGAGGCATGGCCACTCCAGGGGGTACCAAGGCCATCTGAATTTGGCCACTGAGCATGGCTGTGATCACCTGTGGATTGCCCGAGTAAGGAATATGCACCGCTTGTACACCACTGATTTTGGACTTCAAGAGCTCCATGCCCAAATGGGCCACCGAGCCGTTTCCAACAGAGCCATAATTCCACTGACTACCATTGGCTTGGGATTGTCGAATGTACTCAACCCCGTCCGGTAAGCTCGCGGGAGCAAGTAAGATCAATGGCGATGTTGCCAAGAGAGAGACAAAGGTAAAGTCTCTTGATGGTTCATAGGGTAGTTTGGGATCCAGCAATTTGGCCGAGGTGAGGTTGCCGTTGATCACCACACCCAAGGTGTGATCATCGCTGGACTTGGCCACTGCGTCGGTGGAGATGTTGCCCGAGGCTCCGGTTTTATTGTCCACGACCACGGCTTGTCCAAGGGCCTTGCTGAGTGGCTCGGCCAGAGTTCTGGCCACCATGTCTGGCGTTGATCCCCCTGGGAAGCCCACCAAAATTTTCAAAGGATGGCTTGGCCAGGGAACGGTGCTGGAGGGTTTTTCTTGGGAGTGTGCAGTGAGAGAGAAAAGCCCCACAGAGCAAAGAGCGAGACAAAGAGCATAAAGAGGAACATGAGCCATCGTTCCCAAGATATTTGAGCTGCGTTTAAGACCATTGAAATGCAAAAGATTGAACAACATTTTTTTCCCCGTTGATTGGGTCACCCCAAATAAACCCCCTGTGACAACAAACGCTTTTGCAAAGCCTGAACGTTCACGTCCCTTTGAGCTTTTGCCTCTTCAAAGGCCAGCGATGCCGCCACACCCGCGGCTTGTCCCATCACAAAGCAAGCCCCTGAAACTCTTGCAGCCGACTGTCCACCATGGGTCATGGATGCACAGCGACCGACCACCCACAAATTATCCACCCCTCTTGGGCAAATCATTCGATAGGGGAGTTGATTGAAACCTTTGTTTACCTCAGCATCGGGCCATTTGAAGAGAACGTCCCCTGCAATATGCTCCTCCAACATCCAAGCATTGACACCAATGCTGTCCTCAAAACGACGACACATCAGGACATCATCCTCGGACAATTGATACTCTCCAAGAACACGGCGAGTTTCACGAATACCCAATTGAGGCGCAATCTCCAGTAAGTAAGAGGTCTCAAACCCCGGAACACGGGTTCTTAAAAACTGCATAAAGTCGGCAATTTGCTCGCGCCCCAAAACCTCTGCGCGACTCATTTGCTCTGCATTACACCCGTCCACGGGCGAGCCATCTTCGTTTGAGAGTTGGGTCACATTGGCTCTCCACTCAGCCGTATTTTTTTGGGGCTTGATGATGGGAGTACGACGGGCAAATTGGGTGCCGGCTTGACGAGCCTGATCCATGATCTGATCAATGTTTAGAAGACTTCTTTGAGCCGTGTCAAATTCCACACCGTTCACACGAAACATGCTGCTGGGATACATCATGCCCTTTGCATTCGTGCCTTTCTCAAATGGAACTCCTGCGTAGTACGCCAAGTCTGCATCTCCTGATGCATCAATGAATAACTTCGCCGAAACTGCAAAGCGGCCCGATTTATTCTCCACCAAAATGGTCTGAATTTGACGCGAGGATTGCATCATCACTCCTACTCCGCGAGTGTGAAAGAGCAACTCGACTCCAGCTTTTTGGGTGATTCGGTCAGCGGCTATTTTGTAGGCCGCGTTGTCATAGGCCTGGGCAGCGATTCGTCCCCCAAACAGCATGTGGGGTTCATTGAGTCCCCCCAAAGCATCAATGTGATCCAGTAATTCAGAGGCAAATCCTTGAACCACACGCTCAATGCGTCCATTGATCAAAGCGTGCAAGCCACAAAAATTGGTCACCCCAGCCGCGGTACCCATACCGCCTAAAAAGCCGTAATCCTCAATCAAAATGGTCTTGAGTCCCAATCGCGCTGCACTGGTTGCTGCAGCCATTCCTGCGGGACCACCGCCCAGAACCGCTAAGTCGTATTCACCCCACAGGGGTGTTTGTCGCGGAGCTTCAACGACATAGCCAAGTTCACTCATCAAGACACTTCTTCACAATATTGATCCTTTTAATCAAGTTGGATATTGGCTGTTTTTCCAATCTTACCCAAACGAGCCATGTCCAATGCAATCCGTTTGGCAAACTCCTCTGATGTTCCCCCCAAAGTATTGAAGGTATACGTGCTCAAAGTCTTTTTAACGTTGGGATCCGCCACTGCCGCTTGAACTGCCGAGTTGAGTTTTTTGATGATCTCTGGGCTCACACCATTGGGGGCCACAAGTCCAATCCAGCCTGTGATGGAGAATTCAGGATAACCAGCATCTACCATGGTTTGATTGTTGGGAAAATCTGCCATACGATCAGGGCCACCCGTGGCCAAAAGTCTGAGTTTGCCGGTGGTGACAAAAGGCTTGGCTGCACCCGAGGCGTACATGTAATCGACTCGCCCACTGACAATATCAGCCATGGCCAAGGCCTCTCCTTTATAGGGTACGTGAGTGGCATCGATATTGGCCAGTTGCTTAAGCCATTCACCATAAAAATGGAAAATGCTACCGATGCCAGAACTGGCGAAATTGAGCTTACCAGGATTATTTTTGGCGTAGTTCACCAAATCTTGAACTGACTTATAAGGCGAGTCAACACTCACCACAAGCCAGCCCATGGCATCACACAACAAGGCCACAGGAATGAAATCTGTGCTGGGGTTGTAAGGGGGTTTGGGGTTGACGGCGGCCAAGGGCAAATTATTCAAAGACATGATACCCAAGGTGTACCCGTCGGAGTGGGCATTTTTGATGTACTCCATGGAGATTTTGCCCCCACCACCTGGGCGATTATCAACAACAATGGTTTGTCCGAGGGATTTGTTCATGCTTTGTGCAAATACACGGGTAATCAAATCCAGACCATCTCCAGGGGCTCCAGCGGTCACGAAAACGATGGGCTTGGCCGGCCAAGATTGCGCGTTGGTTTGAAAGCCCCAAGCACCCAGGACCATCAGGGCGCAGCTCAGTGCACGGCGTATTATTTTTTGTTGAACATTTGTCATCATCATCACCTCGGACTTGAATATTTTGAATTAGTACCCTTCAAAGCATTGTATTACTCAAACCTTTTAATAGCATGGGCATAACCCATGATGAATAAGTACTCACCCAAGGTGCAAAAGAAAATGGAGTTCACCCTGAATGCTCTCAACACATGGAGAGCATCAGTTGGGTAAAAAGGAGTGAATGCGCTCTAAAATAACTATGTTTAAGACCTAGTCAAACGAAAGGCCATTCAATGGCCTTTCGTTTGATCAATCATTTATCAGTAAGTCTCTCACTCAAGGAAGCATCAACATGGCACTACAAGTCAGAAGAGTCGTCACCGGACACGATCACAATGGACACGCCAAAGTTGAGATCGACGAAATTGCTCAAAACGTCATCTCTCCTCGCGCAGGTCAGTCTTCAACCGTGGTGTGGTCTACAAAAGGATTTCCAGTCAATAATGATGTCTTTGAAGATCCCACCAAAACGTCCTTCAAAACCACCGTTGACAATGGAACGGTATTTCGAGTGGTTCGATACGAACCGGGTGTAGCGCCTAGAAATCATCGGACTGACTCCATCGATTACGCGGTCGTGATCACTGGTGAGATCCACATGGAGCTTGACAATGGGGTGGTGGCCGTTCTTAAAGCGGGTGACGTGCTGATTCAACGCGGAACGATTCACAATTGGGTCAACAAGGGAACCGAGGTGTGCATCATTGCATTCGTCCTTATCAGCGCCAAGCCCGTCCAAATTGAAGGTAAAAGCCTGGATGCAGTGAATTGAGAGAGATCACTTTGATTCGAACCCCTGTGTTTAACCACTTGTAAACCCCGGATGTTCAAGCCCAGCTTTGACTCGCAACTAGGAGCGATTAAAAATGCGACTTGTAAGGCTTATGGCCGACTGAGGACATTGAGATATTTTCCTGCGCTCTTGATCGCCCTTTCGAATTTGGGTTGGGGTTGGGGTTGGGTTCGAGCACAAGACGCCAACGAAATGTACAAAGACACGGGCAACGACCGTCGTCGCTACGAGGCCATCCAGCAACAAAATAAACAAATCATACAAGGCGTTTTTTATCAAGCACTCTCAAATGGAAAGCTTTGGAGGTGCGAGAGCAACGTCTATTTATTTTATGACGGACGTGTCTTTGTCGGCTCCAAGGATGATACGAGTGACATGGGCAAGGTGCCTTTCAATATTGTGGGCAGCTACCTCACCAAGGATGAATTCATCACCTTTGTGTTCCCGGCCTTACCCTATGACAATACGTTTGAGCTCAACACCCGAACCCACGATTTGTACACCTATAAATCCACGAACAATAAGATTACTAAAACGAATTGCAAAACAATCGAACGCGAGAAAAAATAATTTCTCGCGCGAGACTCCTCCACACTCAGTGCAACGCTTTCATCTGCTCTTTGATCTCACTCTCACTGCGCACTGTCATGACACCGATTTGGTTGGTGCGATACACGGGCAAGATGACTCGAAGCTGATTATTCTTTTCCAACAAAGAGATATGCCTGATTTCAGTGCCGTGAACGGGCAACTCAAAAAACGTCCACTCATTGCTCTCAGGATTGAATCTGTAAATTCGGTCCGAAGTCCAAGAATTGCCCCACACTCGGTGAGCGTCATCCACCGCCAACAAATACGGTTTAACGCTTGGGCTCGGTGGGGTGATCATGGTAACCTCCGAGGTGAGCGTATTGATCTTGGCCAATTGTCCGCTCCAAGAGTTTCCGACCCACAATACGTTGTTCTTTTTATCAGTCCCCATGCGTCTAGGACCTTGAGAGATGGGTAAAGGCGCATTGAGTCCTAAATCCGTCACTGTTTTAAAAAATTCTTTGTCCTTGTCCGGTAGACCTTCGATGGTGATATCAGGCATCTTGAATGCACTCACCTCCATACTTTTAATGTCCCCCCGATAAACGGTGTCCATCGCCATTTGAGCCCACCAACCATTGCCACCTTGATCAACGGCAACCCCGTAAGTCGTCCCTGCCCCTCTTGGATTGGTACCAGGAATCAGGGACTTAAATTCAGTGAAAGTCTTGGTGATGGGGTCGAATTGAAAAGCCCCGTTGGGAGAGGAGATCCAAACCTTGCCATCGAGTGCGATATCAACTGAGACTGCACCACCAATCGGAGACATATTTTTGGGAGTTTCATACACAGTGATTTGATCAGTTTTGGTGTCCAAAAATCCCAGCGAACGACGTCCCGGGTTGATATCAAACCAAAAATTACCGTCCTGATCACGAGCCAATCCGTGTGAAGTGGCTGCAAAGCTTTTCTCTCCCTGGACTTTCAAAAATTTGACCTCTCCACTCACCGGATTGATTTTCCCAATACTCACCTCCTCATTGGTATTGTTGACAGTAAAGTAAAGAGTACCATCCAGTCCCATGCCTGCATCATGGGGTTGCTGACCCAACTTGGAGCCATTACCACGAACCCATTGGGTACCATCGTTCAAGTGCTGGCGTACACCTATACCAGCATCTCGGTTCATAGGCACATCGTAGAGTGTCCATACAGCACGGGCCGATTCACCATCAGGCCTAGGACGCGAGGCGGGCGTCAGGGTTTTAGAGCCAGGTCCGCGAACTTTGGCCAAGTATTGCGCCAAGTCCTTTTGATAGTAAGAGATGATTTGATTGGGCTTTGCGGGCCCTTCTGGGTAAACACCCGTGACTGGCACCATTTTCATCAGATTAAGGACTTTATTCCATCCATCCTCATCGAACTTGAATTGCAAAGGATAACTCGGTGTGTGACACCCCGTGCAAGCGTTGAGAAAGACTTTTTTCATCAACGCATCGTGAGTGTTATTTTCTGGCAGTGACTCCACCACCAGGTCTGAGGACAATTGCCTAAAGATCAGTTCTTTGTCCATCAAAGGCTTTAACACCATTTTTTGCTGGACAGATGATTTCAACTCGACCGTTTTATCCGCACGATCAAACCCCAGAGCTTGAGCCCAGACGCTGTAACTCCCCACTGGCAGTGCTGGAAAAACAAAATCTCCATGAGAATCGGTATAGACACTGGTCGTGATGTTTGAATTCTTCATCTTTGCAGACACCGTCACCCCCGAGAGACCATGGCCAAGGCTTGAATCAACGTGTCCACCAAAAACACCAACACCTTCCATTGAGAAAGACAGTTGTGGCAACATTGAACTCAGAAAACATAGGCCCATGAAAGAGACTTTTCGTAAAGCATTAAAACGCTCAATTGTGTGCATCATTCATTACTCCTTGTTTTGCATTGCAAAGGGCTCAACGCTGGCTCCAGCGGGCACTGTCTTTATATAAGCAGCAATGGCTGAAATCTCTTGGGTACTCAAAGCGTATTTGAATGCAGGCATGTGCGTGCCACCATTGAAGATCATGGTCTTCAAAGCAACGTCATTACCACCCAAGGTAGATGCATTCAAGAGTGGACCATAGGTTTTAGCGCCAAAGGCGGGTCTCAAGTGACACACGCCACACTTTTGCGCTAATAGTGCTTGGCCAAGAGCCTCTTTGGGCTTGGGAGGTGAATCGTCGTTAGAGGCAAAGGCATTGATTGAAGTCAAGCTCATTACAAGCATGATTGACCCAATGAGCCGTGGAGACAAAAGTTTCATGGCCACTCCGTACTGTTGTGTGATTAAAAAATACTACCATTGAAAAACTATGTTTCATATCATGGGTCCCCCTAGTGTGGCTCCCCTTGTGTGGCACCCTAATGTGGCACACCCAAAGAGCCAGTCTTTTCAGCAAGTGGTCCAAGGCACCTAACTTCATCTCCCGTTTGTCTCTAGCCCTATACTGAGGCCCCTCCTTGGCTTTATAGTGGTGCCATCTTGGCTCTATGCTTTGTTGATTAATCTTTGACGGTTTGCATTTCTAATCAAGTGGTTAGGCCCCATAAAAGATCAATGTCGAATAATTTTGAAATAACTTCAATTACCAAACTATGCGCCCCTTACCCCCAACGCCCTCCCCTTTGAAGTGGATTGCTCTGGTCTTGATTGCGATCGGACTTTTTTGGCAACTGGGCCCTAAAAATGAATTCGGGCCTGATATTCCTAACGTGCACAGCGCGGTCCCCAGCGAGATTGATGCCTTAGAGCCATGGCTCACCAAGCAAGAGAGCTTGGTGGATCACTTGAGGCCAGGGGTTGAGAAGGAGATTGTTTGGCACACAAGTGGACATGAAAAAACACCCTGGTCAGTGGTCTATATTCATGGATTTTCAGCCAGCAAGCTTGAAACAGCCCCTTTGTCCACTGAACTTGCGAAGGCTCTAAAAGCCAATGCTTTTCTCACTCGCCTCACGGGACATGGGCAAGCCCCCGTCGATCTTGGCAAAGCGAGCGTGCAAGACTGGATGGCCGACATCAATGAGGCCATTGAGATCGGTCACATACTTGGTGACAAAGTACTGGTTGTGAGTTGTTCCACGGGTTCGACCCTAGCGACTTGGTATGGTTTGAGTTCCAACGCCCAAAAGGCCTATGCGCATGTTTTCATTTCCCCCAATTTTGGACCCAAAGATAAACGTGCGGAGATGATCAATTGGCCATGGGGTCAACAAATTGCATATGCAGTTCAAGGCGAATCTCGCGGGGAGGTCTCCATCGACCCAAGACACAACCTAGGCTGGACCACTGTTTACCCAACCAAGGCACTTTTTCCCATGATGGCTCTGACCCAAAGAGTCAGAGATAGCGATTTAACCCAATTCAAACAACCCACTCTGGTCTTTTACAGTGAAAAGGATCAAGTGGTTGACCCTTCCCTCATAAAAAAAGCCTTTACCGCCATGCCCAACGGCGCCAATCTATTGTTCAGAGTCGATGACAGTGAAAGCTCAAATCAACACGTCTTGGCCGGCGATATTTATGCACCTCAATCAGTAAAACCGATGAACGAACAGATCTTGAAGTGGTTGGCCACTCTTAGTGTTGAACATTCAGAATCAACCTCTGAGAGCAATAATAAATAAGCATTCATTTACGCCTTAGCTTTGTGGATTTTGTGAATAGCTCCCCATGGGAAGACTCGCTTCGTTTGAAATAGAGATCAAATCAGTGTATAAATTGGCCTTGAGTGCGTGAGTGAGACATTGGTGAGCTCGCTTTATCAGTCTTTGCACCACTTAGAGTCAAAACCAACATCCACATCAATGCCTAGGAGAGAACATGGACAGTACCAAATTGACAGGCCTCGCTATTTTCTTTTTAATCAACTTGTTTGGCTTTCATGCCCTCTTCAAAGGTCTTACTGATCACTCACAAGCTGGCACTTGGCTGATCTGCGCCCTCCTAGGAGCGATAACGACTTATATTTTGCAAATAACGGCCATGAGCCATAAAGAGTCGTCCTGATAGCCATCTTTTTCCATGGCGGCCAGTTCATCAGTAATTTGGCCGTCACTTCATCACTCCAACAAGAAATTCCTCTCCATCAATATTCATAAGCCGATAGTTTTGCAACTGAAATCAAGTCCGCACAGCTTAGCTCATTGGAAATTGGAGATGATTGAGTCAATACTCATGTGCAGTGACAGCAAAATGCACCCAGCTCAAGGCTTCATTACTTTCTTTAAAGCTGCCTCATAATAAGACAAGTCATAGTACTGCTCGGGTAAATTCACTCGGTCATTATCTTTACGCTCAATCTCTGCGCGAAGCTTGAGCATGTTTTGAAAGCCCAACTTATTGAATTGCGCATCGGGGGTAAAACCAAAGTTAGCATCGATGAGTAACTCATATGTTTTATTGGCAGACCAATCGGACAAATTGAGCTTGTCTTTCAATAAGCCTATGCATTGGGCCTTGTAATGCGGATCTCGCACCATACGAAGTGATTCAATGTAGGCTTGAAGATAAGTCTCAAGTAAGACCCTATGACCCATTGCCCAATCTCGCATCACAAAGGTCCCCACCGCTTGGTAAGACCCAAAAATGTCAACCAATCGACCCAAGCTTTTAAGGCCATGTTCTTGAGCAACCACATTGAATGGAAGGTTCAAAATAGATGCCGAGTTCTCGTGGGAATTGATCATCGCTTCGTAGCGATAAACCACAGCACCCACAGGTTTGACGGTGTAATCGGCGCCTTCCTTCAAACCATATTGAAGCAGTATTTTCTTGGCTTGTAGTGCATAGGCTGTGTTGGGCGCATCCACCACCAGGGTTTTTCCCTTCATGTCGCCAAAGCTCTTGATATCGGCTTGAACAATAAAATCATTCATTCCACTGTCGCCACCACTCACAATAACCGCATCCTTTTTTGCCACTTCAATCATGGCCAAAGCATTGTCAACGGCCGAGTGGACCACATCAACTCGCCCGTCCCCTAAGTCAGCACGTTGACTGTTAGAGTTTTCGGTCAGACTCAATTGGATCTTAAGGCCATGTTTTTCAAAAACGCCTTGAGCCAAACCCAGATAAAGCGGTAGGGCTTTGGCGTTTGGGAAAGCACTCACCCGGATTTCAGCGGTGACCTGTGCCTGTGCCTGTGAATGTAATGATATGACGCTACACAAAAAAGAAAATACAAGCGACATCAATCGACGCGTGGTCAAAGAATTACTGAGCATAGGAAGGATAAAGAAGTTAGATGTGAATAGATAAAAGCGGCGCCCGAGTTTCAACTTCGCTTAGAGATTTAGTTTGGCTTGGGGTCAATTGGGTCAACCATCACTGGTTGACATTGAGCCCATATTCGTTGACCACTTTGATCGTTTGGTCATACGTATCCATCATGATTTTGGTCAACTCCTCGGGCTTGGACGCCAAGGGTATAGAGCCCGCTTTTTCAATCAAATCTTTGTATTCAGGCATTTGGACAATGTCGCCAATGGCATGATTAAGCAAGGTGATCACGTTGCTGGGAGTTCCATTGGCTGCACAAATACCAAGCCAGCCAAAGCGAACAAAGGGGACTCCTTTTTCTGTCATGGTCGGTGCGTCTGGTAAGACAGCAAGTCTCTCGGGGCTACTGACGGAGAGGATTTTGAGTTTCCCCGTTTTAACCATCGGTATGATCGGTCCGGTTGGGGATACATACATCTGCACCCTGCCCGCGAGCAAATCTCCCATCATCTCTGTACCACCTTTGTAAGGCACACCCACCATCTGAATACCTGCAAATTTACCCAACTCCAAGGCCAATAACTCTTGTGCCGATCCGCGACCAATCATCCCGTAGTTGAGCTTACCGGGGTTGGCCTTGGCAAAGGAGACGAAACTCTCCCAATTATTAGGCGCAAGTTCGCTGGTGAGGACCACGGCATAGTAGTAGCGTGATATTTGAGAGATGGGAGCAATATCGGACAATTTGTAGTTGATATTTCGGTATACAGCGGCATTGATGGCTTCAAAATGCGTGCACAGCAACAAGTTGTAACCGTCCTTGGGTTTACTGAGCACATCTTGAGTCGCAATTTGACCGCCCGCACCGGTCTTATTCTCTACCACGACTTTTTTACCCAAATTACTGCTCAAGTGCTCTGCAATGAAGCGAGCAGGTATATCTGTGGGACCTCCTGCTGAGAATCCAACCACAAGGCGTATCTGCTTGTCTGGGTAGACGCTTTGAGCCCCAAGGGGGGCGGCCTGTGTGAGTCCCAGAGCAAGGGCCAAACCAATAATGAACGAGTTTATTGTGTGTGGAGCTCTGGGAGATGAAGTGTGGGGCATTGAAAAAAATGGTGATCGAAAGTAAAGACCAACAAGATCCTCTCAGATCTTTGCTGTAGAGCTTGATAAGAACTGTAGAGTCTTTACACCAGCATGTGTACCCTTGAAAACCCTGCCCACTTCTACACGCCTTCAACTCTAGAATCCGAGAGTCTCTCTATCTGTCTTAATTCATCTCATCATACTGAACTCATCCAATGAAACGCAGCACTTCGACCCATATTCGTACAACGCACACGGGTAGCCTCCCTCGACCTGAATCGATTCTTGAAGCAGTCCGTGCCCAATTTGAAAAAACGGGTCGCCCCGACCCAAGGGGCACTCAAGAGTATGAGGACAATTTACGCAAAAGTGTTTTTGAAATCGTGGAGATTCAGTCCAAGGCGGGGCTTGATACCGTGGGTGATGGCGAATGCAGCAAGCCTAGTTTCAGAGGCTATATAGCGCAACGTTTGGCAGGCTTTGAAGCCAGAATTCCAAGTGGGGGTATTCCTGTTCCAGGCCCAGTGTCGCCCAATAGCGAAGATGCCAAACTGTTTCCTGACTATTACGACATGGTCAAAAAGAACAATCCATTTGCCAATACCATTCGAGTTGCTCCTCGTGTGTGCGTTCAAGCCATTGAGTACGTCGGCCACAAAGACCTTCAACGCGATATTAAAAATCTCAAAGATGCCATGGCCCATCACCACTGTGATGAAGGCTTCATGCCCGCAGCAGGTCCCATTCCCGTTGACGGCAATGAGTTTTATAAATCTGAAGATGAGTATTTTGAAGCCTATGCGAATGGAATGCGCGAAGAGTACAAAGCCATCATCGATTCGGGATTGGTGTTACAAATTGATGATCCACGAATGGTGAGCTCTTGGGATGCGAGGGGGAGTATGGACCTCAAAGCTTACCGTGAAGGCATGGTCAAGCGCATTGAGGTGATCAACCATGCACTGCGGGATTTGCCCACTGATCGGGTGCGTTTTCACACCTGTTATGGCGTCAATTTCGGACCACGTGTGACTGACTTGCAACTCGAGCAAGTCTTGGATTTACTCTTAACGATCAAGGCGGGTTCGATCTCATTTGAAGCATCCAATCCAAGGCATGATCACGAATGGAGAGCCGTCAAAGGCTTGGATCTGAAGGGCAAAATTTTGATCCCTGGAGCCATCACCCATTCCAATGTCACCATTGAGCATCCTCAAATTGTGGCTGATCGAATGGACAAATGGATACAAGCGGCTGGTGCAGAAAATTTGATTTTCGGCAATGACTGCGGATTTGCCTCCACGGCAGGCAACTGTGAAATTCCCACCAGCGTGGCCTGGGCCAAACTACAAGCATTGGGTTCAGGTGCAAGATTAGCCTCAGCTAGCCATTGAATCTTTTGGCCAATCGAACACCATGAGACCACAACAACTCAATGTCGCTGTGATAGGCTACGGGTGGTGGGGCCAAACCATCACGAAACTACTTCAAGATAGCTCCATCATTCACGTGGAGCTCGTTATTGAGGTCAATGAAACTGTCAGGGCAAAAGCCACTGAAGATGGCTTATCCATGGGCTTTAGAGTCGCGAAAGACTTTCATTCGGCAATTGAAGACACTCAAATCGATGCATTGATCTTGTGCACGCCTCACCTCGAGCATGCAAAACAAATCATGGCCGGCGCAAAGGCTAAAAAGCATATTTTTTGCGAAAAGCCTTTGTGCTTGAATTACCTAGACGCTCAAAAAAGTATCCAAGCCTGCATGGATAATGGCGTATCCCTTGGTATTGGACATGAGAGGCGTTTTGAGCAGGCCATGATTGACTTGAGAAACAAGATCAAAAATGGCGAACTTGGCGAATTATTGCAAATCGAAGCCAATTTCAGTCAAAACAAATTCTTGAATCTACCCCCAGATAATTGGCGACTTTCAAATGAGCTGGCTCCTTGTGGACCATTGTCTGCTACAGGTATCCATTTGGTGGACTTGGCCATCTCCTTGTTGGGCCCGGCAAGCTCAGTGTATGCAAAGCTTGGTACATTGGCCACCTCATTTGCCAACGGTGACACTTTGGCCATCGCACTTAATTTTCCCTCTGGGGCAACGGCCCTCATTAGCGCCATTTTGACCACCCCGTTTGATGGTCGCTTTTGCGTCTATGGCTCCAAGGGATGGATTGAGATCAGAGACCGTACCCATCCTGAGCACCCCACGGGCTGGGACGTGACGCACAGCAATGAGGCAGGTGAAGTGATTAAGAGCTTTTACCCACCAGCTTCGAGTGTGCGCTCCAACCTTGAGTCATTTGCGCTCTCTATCCTAGACCCTCACCAACGATATCCGGTGAGCTTGCCAGAGATGCTGGCCAATGTGGCTGCGCTTGAGGGGATCATGCAGTCTGCACAGACTCAACAAATCGTCACCCTTCAAGGGTGAACTGAAAAAGAAGTAAACAAAGGATTCCCATCGGTTCGAAGCTTCTCTTTATGTCCAAGGTAACTTCCATGATTAAATCAATTCTTTCACTGGCTCTGATGCTTCCTTGGGTTTGTGGCACAGGCCATGTTCTCGCTGCCGCATTCGATGATTACCCCAACCATCCCATCACGCTTGTGGTCCCATCGACACCTGGGGGTGGCACTGACACTTCAAGCAGAATCATCGCTCCGAAGTTTGCAGAAAACCTCGGCCAACCCATTGTGATTGCCAATAAACCTGGGGTGAGCGGAAATCTTGGTGCAGCGTTCGTGGCCAACTCTGCACCAGACGGCTACACTTTGCTCACCTTGATTTCCTCCCACGTCATCAATCCGCACATGTTTGCCAAAGTTGGCTACGACATTGACAAAGATTTCACACCCATCTCTCAAACGGTCACTGTCCCGGATGTGCTGATTGCCAATAAAAACTTGCCTGCACAAAACCTAGCGGAATTGATGGCCTATCTGAAAGCCAATCCAGACAAAGTAAATTTTGGCTCTGCGGGGATGGGCAGTTTCTCACATTTGATGATGGAGTTCTTTGCACTGAATGCTGGCGTTAAGTTGTTGCACGTGCCTTACAAATCAACCTCCCAAGCCTTCAATGACGTGCTCTCCAACCATGTCTCCATGATGGTGGCAGACATTGCGTTGGCGAACCCTTTTATCAAAAACGGAGCACTGAAGGCCTATGGGGTGAGTAGCCTGGGGCGCTCAGATATTGCGCCTGACATACCCAGTCTTTCCGAGTTGGGGCTGAAGGGTTTTGAGGCCAACCAATGGTTTGGGTTGGTGGGGCCCGCAAAGCTGCCCCCACAAATCACAGAAAAATTGTTCCTTGCTCTTAAAAAGACTCTCGCAGACCCAGAGGTGAAAGCTCGCTTATCAGCTGACGGCATGACCTCCTCTCCCAATACATCCCCACAAGAGTTTGCTGGGTTCATGCGTTCAGAGGGTCTTAAATGGTCCAAAATCATCAAGGACGCAAAAATAGAAACTGAGAAAAATCAATGAAACACCCAAGGGTCACCACTTCATGAGCCAAAATCCAGTCGCCCTCATCACCGGTGCATCGTATGGGGTGGGAGCCCAAACTGCAATAGAGTTCTCCAAACTTGGCTATGACTTGATCCTCACAGCAAGGAAACTAGAAAACCTGGAGAACACCAAGGCCTTATTACCTCACAACTCAACTAAGGCTTTGTGCTTGACACTTAATTTGGATGATCAAGCGAGCATTGAAAAACTCATGCATGACATTGAGCTGCAAGTTGGACACCTTGACGTCTTGGTCAACAACGCAGGTGCCAATGTACGCCAATTGGCAACGGATGTCACACCTGATCAATGGGATAGCGTCTTCAATACGAATTTGAAGGGTACTTTTTTCATGACGCAGGCCGTGGCCAAGTACATGATTGCAAAAAAAATTCCTGGCAGTATTGTCAACGTGGCCTCTGTTCACGCTTTGCAAGGAGCCATTGAACGATCGACCTATGGAATATCAAAAGCGGGCTTGATTCAAATGAGCAAAATGCTGGCACTTGAATGGGCTGAGCATTCGATCCGTGTTAACTCAGTCGCACCTGGGCGCTTAATGACCGACTCACCCTCTCGAAGCGTGACGGGTAACAATGCAGATTACATGAAGGCCATGTTGGCCAAAATTCCTCTCCACCGATTGGCAACGGTGGAAGAAGTCGCAGCAGCCATTGTGTTTCTTGCCGGCTCCAACGCAGCCACTATCACCGGTCAAACCATCGTACTCGATGGTGGACTCACAATTTCTTGAGTCGATCACCCAAAAAAATAGGCAACACCAACATAGACGTTGCGTGTGCACTTTGCTGCAAAGGCCATCAATACTCTGGGGGCATGTAAATTAATTTCCCAGGTCTTAAAAATTTCTTCATAATGAATTGATAAAAATTAATTCTTTCATTTACAGGAGTGTGTCATGGCTTTTTGTTTGGGATTAATCACCAATGTGGTGCGCGTATCCAAAATAGCGTTGACCTCTGTTTGCACCGCCTTGGTGTTCACGACTCTTAATGCGCTTGCTCAAACTTACCCATCCAAAGCAATTGTGTTGATCACGCCTTTTCCTGCTGGAGGCTCCACAGATTCAATCTCTAGGCTGATTGCCATCGAATTGGCCAAGAGACTGGGACAAGCGGTGATTGTGGAAAACAGGCCAGGCGCGGGAGGCAATATTGGTTGCGAGATCGTGGCCCGCGCAGCAAGTGATGGATACACCTTATTGCTGACATCCTCCAGCACGCACTCGATTGGTGCGGCGTTTGGAAAAAAACTGCCCTTCAGCTATGACCAAGATTTCACCCCGATCGTGCATGTTGCGGATGCACCCAACATCTTTTTACTGACCAAAAATTTGCCCGTTAATACGCTCAAAGATTTTATTGATTATGCCAAGTCACATCCTGGCGCGCTGAACTTCGCTTCTGCAGGTAACGGCACCATCATGCATCTGACGGGTGAATATTTTGACACCTCAACGGGCATTGCCATGATGCACATTCCCTACAAAGGATCAGGACTGGCCATGCCCGATTTGATGTCAGGCAAAATTCAAGTGCTCTTTGACAGTGTGATCTCAGGCCTACAACACGTGCAAGATGGGAAACTGACCGCCATTGCCGTCACCAGCAAAAAACGCGTTCCCATTTTGCCCAACGTACCGACTTTGATGGAAATTGGCGCGCCCTACGGACTGAAAGATTTTGTGTCTGAAACCCTGTGGGGTATGTATGGACCTAAAAACTTGCCTCCGGCCATCACCCAACGTCTGAATTTAGAGGTCAATCGAATTCTTGAACAACCCAACGTCAAACAAGAGTTGTACAATTTTGGGGCCACCACAGGCGGCGGTACCCCACAAGAATTCTACAAAGCAATGCTTGACGATAGAAATCACTGGGCCAAGGTCATTGCTGAACAAAAAATCCAAGCCGATTGAGCAGTCTACCTACGATTGGCCAAGACAGACTTCACTATGACTCAATTCACTAGTGACGAATGCGTTTAAGTTCAGCTTGAAGCACCTCGATTTGTGCAGGATCATGTTCTATGGCCAACTGAGCTTCTAGCTCACGCTGGTAGTTCAAGTTACCGGCCTCTAGGCGCAGTCGCTGGTTAGCTTTTTCTTTGTCATAACCGGAAAAGCTCAAATGGGGACTGATCAGCACTATCAGACTCAACAAAGTAACACCCAGCAAAACGCCAAGAACGGCTCGAACAGCGAATTTAGTAAGACCCATGGCCTGGTGTTCTCTGGGTCAAAATATAGAGATCAAGATATTCGTACCAGGCATTCAATCCAAGCGAACACCCAAGCTCACGAGCCATCAGCAGGGTATTCTGATTAAAGATAAAATCATACCAATTGCACTGCATCATTCAAACGAACCCAATCTTAAGATTTCACCATGTCAGAACAACCCGAATGGGCTTTACCAAAATCCATTCAAATCAACACCCAATCCCTTGATTTCAATATCTATCAAACGTTGGACAGCTTGGTTTTTATTCGTATGGAGGCCTTTGAGGACGGACTTACGGCCAACACCTTGGGAACAGAGAGAAATGGCTACGGTGTGGTCATTTCACCCGATGGCCTCATCCTCACCATTGGCTATTTAATCACAGAAGCTTCCAAAATATGGATCACGACCAATAAAGGGGTTGTACTCCCAGGATTTACGTTAGCCTACGACCAAACCACTGGATTTGGCTTGATTCAACCCTTGGGACAGCTAGACGTGCCCCATTTGGAGATGGGCTCAAGCGCCTCAGTCGAAATTCCACAAAAAGCATATGCTCTCGGCCACGGTGGTTTGGCTCACTCGATGGAGACCGAAATCATCGCCAAACAAGAATTTGTCGGCTTTTGGGAATATCTGGTCGAGAACGCTCTCTACACCACTCCAGCCCACCCCCACTGGTGCGGCGCGGCCTTGGTCGATGCCCGTGGTCAACTCATTGGTATTGGCTCACTCTTGGTACAGCAAGAGTCTAAGGGTCAAGTTATTGAATGCAATATGTTTGTCCCCATCGATTTGCTCAAACCCATTTTGGAGGATTTGATTCGTCAAGGCAAAACCAACGCACCACCCAGGCCATGGTTAGGGATGTACACGGTGGAGGCCGATGGGCAACTTATCATTAGTTTCATCACGCCAGGATCCCCTGCTGAAAAGGCTGGCATTAAAGATGGCGACCAGGTGATCAAAGTCAATGAAAAAAGAGTTTTCACTTTGTCTCAATTATGGCAAACCATCTGGGATTTGGGTGAAGCAGGTGTGAAAGTGCCGTTATCTTTGGCCAGGGATGGAGAATTGATCTCCATCACGCCCACATCCATTGATCGAAACACCTTATTAAAAAAACCCATCATGCATTGACTCGTTCGGCTTGAAGGTGCTTTTCATGTATTATCCTTTTGCTTCCCAGTTTTTATCCTCCTCGCTCCACTTGGACGCACGATTGCTAAGGAGCTGTCATGGAAAGAATTGATCCGCAAAATTTGTATCCTTCTTTGGACTCCGAGTCAAAAGCGACTCATCAACATTTGCCGCCCTATCGCAAAGAGTGGTTGAATGCATTTTGGATGCCTTATTCGGGCAATAGAGACTTCAAAGCCAAGCCTCGTATGTTGGTTGGCGCCAAGGACTGTTACTACACCAGTAGTGATGGAAGACAATTGTTTGATGGACTCTCAGGCATGTGGACCAGCGGCTTGGGACATGGGCGAGAAGAGATCACCCAAGCCATTGCCAAGCAAAGTTCCACTCTGGACTTTTCGCCCCCGTTTCAATTTGCTCAACCGCTTGCCTTTGAATTGGCCAACAAACTGGTTGAACTCACCCCAGATGGATTGGATCATGTCTTTTTTACGGGCTCAGGCTCTGAGTCAACCGACACGTCCCTCAAGATGGCAAGGGCCTATTGGCGTTTAAAGGGGCAGGCCTCTAAAACCAGGTTCATCGGCCGCGAAAAAGCTTACCATGGCGTTAATTTTGGAGGATATGCGGTCGGTGGTATTGTGGGCAACCGCAAAATGTTTGGCCAAAGTATTGAGGCAGATCATTTGCCGCACACTCTCTTAGAGAGCAATGCTTTCTCAAAAGGCATGCCCAAAAACGGTATTGAGCTCGCGGACGAACTCACCCGACTCATTGCTCTTCATGATGCGAGCAATATCGCAGCCGTGATCATCGAGCCCTTCTCGGGCTCAGCTGGCGTGATCATTCCGCCCGAGGGTTATTTACAAAAAATTCGAGAGATCTGTACTGCACACAATATTCTTTTGATCTTTGATGAAGTCATCACGGGCTTTGGTCGATCGGGCGCCTACACTGGGGCACAAGCCTTTGGTGTCACACCAGACATCATGAATGTTGCCAAACAAATCACCAATGGTGCCCAACCCATGGGAGCTGTTCTCACCAAGTCCGACATCTATCAAACCTTTATGGACAATGGGGGCCCTGACTATATGCTCGAGTTCGCCCATGGATACACTTACTCAGCACACCCCATTGCGTGTGCTGCAGCTTTGGCGGCGCTTGATATTTTGGTGCGTGAGAGCATGATTGATCAAGTCAACGCCCTGGCCCCTCATTTTGAACAAGCAGTCCATTCACTGCGCTCGGCCAAACACGTGTTGGACATTCGTAACTTTGGTTTGGCATGTGGCATCACCATCGCACCTCATCCCGGTGAGCCCGCCAAAAGACCTTTTGAGATTTCCATGAAAATGTTCGACAAAGGGTTCTACGTTCGATATGGAGGCGACACCATTCAACTCGCTCCTCCTTTCATCACCACCCGAGCCCAAGTGGACTCTTTAGTCAATGCACTAGGAGAGACGCTCGACTCGGTTTAAGTCAGTGGTCCTTTTGCACTAGCCCTGAAGAATGAACCCCCACTTCACTGGCCTACTTGGCTTGGGTTCCCTTTTGCGAATCGCCCTTGCAAAGGGGTTAAAACCAAGGGTAAAAATGACTTCTTCCACTTTCATATAAGCCAACACTCACGTCAAACGCAGTCAACACTTAACGGCATACTCTAGGCCTTATATTGATTGGGTTTAACTGTATGTGATATCGCGCACTAGGGTTTCCATCCGTTGAATGGAAAGTTCAGACCTGTCAAACTTCTTTAATTACCCAATCGCCGTCTTGACATAAGACTAAACCCATTTAGAGAAAACTTTGCCCTCATTACCATGGCCCAAGAATTTCAAACTCTCTTTGCTGGCGACTCAAGTCAATGCAAAAACAAAATCAATCTTAAAGAGCGCTTCACACCTGAGTTTTTCAAATTAGAGCAAGAAAAAATATTCAAAAAAGCCTGGCTTGTCGCGGCAAGCATGACTGATTTGGCGCAGAGGGGAAGTTTTTATGTGAGCGACATACCTCCTCTTAAACTCTCATTACTCATAGTGCGTGGTGAGGATGACAAAATCCGAGCATTTCACAATGTCTGTCGCCACCGTGGTGACAAATTGGTTCAAACCCAAACTGGCACCACTCGAGCATTCACTTGCGCTTTTCACGCCTGGACTTTTTCAACCAGCGGTAAATTGGTCAACATCACAGATGCGAGTCAATTCAAAGGCATTGAGAAAGAAAATTATGGTTTGGTGCCTGTGAACTGTGAGGTTTGGGAAGACCTGGTCTTTGTATGCCTAGATGACAAACCCCAAGAAAATCTAGAGCAGTACCTGGGCCCCGAGATTTATCACGGCTACAAGGACTTTGCCAAAGGAAGAGTCAAGATTGCGGATCATAAGTTGGTCTTGAAAACGAATTGGAATTTGGGTACCAACGCCTTCAGTGAAGGCTATCACAATTTGTACATTCATAAAAATACGGTACCCGACTACCAAGGGGGCGCAGGCAACCCTGATCGACACCGACCCTATCTCGAAGTGGGTCGACATTTTGGTCGTTACTCAACCCATGGGAATCAAAACCACAAAAAAACCCCGACCGAAGCTGCTGTCTATGCCCACTCGCGACCCTTGTTCCCATGGTTCCCGCCATTGGATATGAGCAACTATCCACCTGGCATCAACCCCTCGCGCTTTGATCAATGGGGTTTTGATATCGTGCATATTTTTCCCAACTGTATTTTTGGTCCGCAGGCAAACTCTCACGCCTTCATGACCTTTTGGCCCATTGATCACGAGACCACCGAAATTCGAAATTGGCGTTTTGCATACGGCAGTGACAATCCTACCGATGCCATTGCCCAGGCCTACTCAGTCACTCGCGCCAGAGAAGTGATACGAGAAGACATGAACACCATGGAGACGACTCTTCAAGGCATCAACTCCGGCGCCTTTGAACACATTGTCTTATCGCAACAGGAACTTTTGATTCAAAACCATTATCGAGCAGCCGATGCCATGCTCGCCAAGGACTAAATCATGAAAGACGCACTACTACCCAGCTCCTTCAGCGACCTTCAAGTCTGGGTGAAGGACTGGGCTCTCACGTGTGAGGAGGAGCGATTTGTTCGCCTGCACAGTGTTAGCCACCAAGAACTTTCTGATTTTTATAACGCGATGCTGCCGCGTTTGCCCGCTATTTTGGAGCACCTCTCGACATGTCGTTTGAGTGCTCTTAGCCCAGAGGACCTGACCCTATTTCACCTCACCTGTACGATGGCAGAGACTTCCCACCCAATGGACTTGGGTTGGGGTGCAACGGATTTTCCTGGGGCTTATCGTTGGCAAGCTTTTCAATTTGCAACGGTCAGTCAATCTAGCCGGGCCAAGCTAGCCTAAGCCTTCACACTGAGCCGCTCAAGGCTGGGCGGTGATTCCAGCGGTCTTGATGATTCCGCCCCAACGAACATACTCATTTTGCATATAAGATTTAAGTTCAGGCACTGTGCTTGCACCAAAGTTTGAGACACTCACACCAGCTTTATTCAAGGCCAACTTGGCTTCTGGGTTACTCAGTACCGTTGACATCTCTTTATTGAGCAAGTTGACGATCTCATCAGGGGTTTTCGCGGGCACCATCACTGCTTGCCAGAAAGTGAGCGTGAGTGGGATACCTTGTTCAGTAAAGGTCGGAATATCGCTAGAGCTGGGCACCCGTTGAGGAGTATCAACCCCGAGAATTTTTACGCGTCCAGCCTGTGCATTGGCCAAGGCCAAGCTCAAGGGCACAATGGTTGCATCCACTTGTCCGCTCACCACGGCAGCAAATGCAGGTGCCGAGCCTTGATAGGGAATATGAAGCATTTTGATCTTGGCGTAGTCGTTGAACGCTTCAGTGCGTATATGCCCCCCGCTCCCAATACCCCACGTTGAGTAGGTCAGTTGACCTGGTTGGCTCTTTGCATAAGCAATAAATTGGCTCAAATTATTGACCGGCACCTTGGGATTGATGGTGAGCACACTGGGCATAGCACCCACAACAGCAATTGGGATGAAATCTTTCAAAGCATCGTATTTCACGTTGGTGAACACGTGTGGATTGATCGAATGTGAGTCCGCAACAGTGTATTGAATGGTATATCCATCAGGAGCGGCCCTAGCAACGTACTCTGTCCCCACCAAACCACTTGCACCAGATCGATTTTCAACGACCACTTGTTGGTTGAGTCTCTCACCCAGATACCTCGCCACAATTCTGGCCACATTATCTGTGCCCCCACCCGATGGCCAAGCCACAACCATCTTGATGGGGTGATCCGGGTAATCAGCCTGTGCAGTCAGAGTGACAACCAGCGAGATGGCAAGAACCGACGCCCTCAGTGCTTGTTTGTACAACATATGAATAGTCAGAAGTTGGATTGATTGGATTCAAATCAAACCATAACTCAAATTTATCAACTGCGAATTAGGGTTAGGCCTAAACTGAGAGAGATCAGGAGGAAAATTAGACCCAGAGAGTCTCACTGTTGCATAAAAAAAGCAACATCCAACCGCAGATGAATGTTGCCTTGAGTCTTCGACTCCTTATTGACCAGGAATCGCACCACTGAATTGTGCTTGTTTTAAGCTGCAATACTCTCAAAATGAAAAGTTTGGCTGGAAGCGATCAGTTGGGGGTCATCGCGTACGGCAATTCCCCAATAATCGGTGCGCTTGGGAGGCCATTTCCAGTCTTCTGGAGTCCCTGTGACGTACGAATCGTCCACTCGTTCAATTTCACTGGTGAACTCAATGCAGGCCCCAAAAGGACCAATATAGTAAGCGAAGGCGTTGTTGCCTGGGCCGTGACGACCTGGCCCCCAGACCGTCTCAAAACCATTGTCCTTCATGCGTCCCATCCCAGAGAACATGGTATCCATGTCTTGCATCTCAAAAGCGATGTGATTCAAAGTGGCCTTGTCCGAGTCTGCGTACGCCACGACATGATGGAGCTCATCGCAGCGTAAGAAGTTCATGATCTTCGTGCGATCGGATACCTTAAAGCCCAACACATCGATGAGAAGTTGAGATGCCGCCTCACGCTGTTTGGTATTGAAAACAACATGCGCTACACGCAAAGGGTGAGTTCCATCCGAAGCCAAGGGAGCGGGTTGAGGGTCCTTTTCACAAATGACGCGAAACGGCTCTCCGGCCAAACCGGCAAAAGTAAAACCAGCGCCACGCCCTGGTTCATTGAACTCGTCAACCCAAGCACTGTGCTTGAGCCCAGCAGCCTTGACTCGCTCAAAACTCGCCTTCACCTCTGCCAAGGTGCCCACAAGGGTCGCGGACTTGACCAATTTCTCGGCCCCTTCAGTAATGGCCAAAGCGTAATGAAAATTATCAGCCCCTCTAAGGTATGTGGTTGAACCTCGGGTGTCAACTTCAACCAAGCCCCAAGGGCTCTTTAAAAAATCAACCGCCTCTTGGCGATTGGGCATTTGCAACTCAACGCTTCTTAAATACATGGCTTATCCTTTAAAACTATAAAAAAAATGTATCTCTAAATTCCAAAAAAATCAAGATGCTCAGGATGAAAAAGCAAAAGGATTCAAGGTTTCACTTCAAGGTTTGATGTAGGGCAAAGCGTCCACCTCAACACCTGGGTCAATGAATCCTTAACTGGGCTTCATTTCATTGACTCATTCATTCGCCCGAATAGGGCTCTAGACCCGTTTGTCGAATGGCATCACGTGCACTGACCCCAGTCAGAAAAGACAACACCTCCCGGGCTTGCTGAGGGTCTTCACTCCAAGCGGAGACACCCGCTGAGAATATAGAGATTTTTTGTAAGTCCCCTGGCAGTGGCGTGATATGGGCAATACCTTCCACTGGATAGAGTTCACTCAACTGCTGGCATGCAATGTCGGCCTCACCCCGGGCTACCACGTCGCCTGTTCTCTCCCCTCCCCCCACAAATCGGCTCTTGGGTAAACACTCCTCAGCTATGCCCAGTCGCTGGTATAAAACCGTTGTCAAATACTTTCCACTCTCACTGGCCGAATACGCAATGCACTTGGCGTTCAGAAACGTTTCCCGTAACGCCTGCTCAGACCCCATATTGGGTGCAGGCTCTCCCGCACGCACAGCCAAACCAATGCCGGAGGAGGCAACGCGGACTTTGGAGCCGGCTTGAATGTAGCCCGCCTCTACGAACTGATCCAATACCGTATCGGCCACAATCACGATGTCCACCGCCTCACGTCGCGAAAGACGTGAGGGTATGGAGATATCTCCCGTACCGATAGAGGTTGTGACTGTCACAACTTTCTTGCCTGTGAGTTTCTCCACGAAGGGTAGCAATTTGAAATGGGCCGCAGTGAAAGCCCCTGAGGTCATCACGCGAAATTCTGTCTTGGGATCAGTCATGGGAGGATCGCAGGTTTAGAGTAAAAAATTCATCAAAGGATCATCGGTTTTAAACCGTTGGATTCATAAGGTGGGCCAGCTTGGGCCTCAGGACTTGGTCTCAGACTTCAATTTTGCATCAAGTTCTTCTACCATGGACCACACACGCCGGAAGGGTCCACGCGACTCGATGAGTTCCTTACCCGCTTGAGCGGCCAACTCATCCTCAATCCAGATGGGCTTACCCAAGGTGGCACTGATGCAGGCGCGGTGAGCATTTTCTTCAAACAAAAATGCCCCAGCCACGGCTTCCTCCACACTCGCACCCGTGATCGTTGCCCCATGAGCGCACATGAGTACCGCCCGGGCTTGTCCCAAAGACTTTGCAAGAGCGGCACCGCGAGCACGATCACTCACGAGCTTGGGGTCGGGGTAGGTGGGAATGCCAGCGTGAAATAAAGTGCCCATTAAATGAATGGGCTTCAAGCTTGGCCCATGGGTCGTGGTGAAGGCAGTGGAGTACATGCCGTGATAATGAATCACACACTGCACATCAGGCCTGGCAGCCAAAACTTCTAAGTGAATTGGAAATTCACCCGGAGCGTCACCAGATCCATGCAACTTTTTCCCCTGGAAGTCCATCACCACAAAATCGTCTTCGCTGACTTTCATGCCAAGGGAGTGGCGAGAAATCACAAACTGATTGGGCTCATCCGAGCGTACGCTGATGTGACCAAACCCCTCTATGAACCCTTGTGTATATAGAAATTGCCAAGCCTTGATGACTTTTTCGAGGACAGATTTGTTCATGAGGACTGGAGCCAATCAATCAAAGTGTGGTTAAATTCTTGGGCAAATTCAATGTTCGGTACATGCAAACCGCCCTCAAACTCAGTGTAGCGCCCATTGGGGAATAGTTTTGCAATGGCTTGGGAGGATTTTGGATTATTTCTCTCATCCAATGAACCACATCCCACCAGTGTGCGGACTTGAACTCCACTCAAGCGTTGGGTGTGATTGAAATTGGAGATGGCCAATGCACAACCGACATACCCACCCACGCTGCAACTTGCCACCGTTTGACGAACTTGTTTCCACCGGTTGGGATGGGACTTTTGATACGATGGGCTTAACCAACGCGCCATGGTCGAATCCGCAATTTGCTCCAAGGAGCCCGCCGCCTCGATTTTGGCAATCAAGGGGCCCCAAAACTCCTTAGCATCCGCAGGTGACTGAGATTGGCAATCACAGATAAAAAGAGACTCCAGTCGCTCAGGATGATGAATGGCAAAAGACTGCCCGATCATGCCCCCAATGGATAGCCCCAGATAGTGACAAGTTTGAATCCCCAAAAAGTCAAGAAGGAGCACCAAGTCATCGGCCAAAGCATCAATTGTGTAGGCACCAGGCATTGCAGTACTTCCACCATGACCGCGCAAATCCATACGCAAGGCTCGAAATCCAGCTTGCGTTAACGCGGGAACCTGCTCGGCCCAAAGTCCCATGTCCGCTGCCAGTGAGTGCACCATCAAAACAACTGGAGCACCCTCATCCCCGACCAAGTCATAACTAATTTTTCTATCACCATGAGGCATTAACATCGTAGTCTCCTACACTTGATCCCATCGAATTGACTTGTCATTGATGGTGACTCAAAGACAAGTCAAATAATGAATATTGACGAGATGCTTTTTGGATAAAGTTACCCAACCACTCAAGCTTGATCGATCACGTGCAACTTCATCTCTCCGATCTTACTGATGGTCCCATGGAGCAAGTCGCCGTGAGCGAGTTGTGAGACACCCGCAGGCGTACCCGTGGTGATCAAGGTACCAGGCTTCAAGGTCGAGACACTGGATAAGAAACGAATCAGGGCACGAAGTCCATTGACCATGTCAGCGGTGTGGGCGGTCATCACTGTCTTGCCGTTTTGTTCAACATGAATATGCAAATCCTGTGGCTCACCAATCTCATCAGCCGTGACAACCCATGGGCCCACCCCGCAAAAGGTGTCAAAACCTTTGCGAATGTTTCGCGTGTTGTGCTTTCTCCCCCAGGGGTCACGCACACTGATGTCCCAGCACATGGTGTAGCCGTAGACGTAGTCCAGCGCATGCTCCTCTGATACATTGCGCGCCTCTTTCCCAATCACAGCACAAAGTTCACATTCAAAATCAACGTGCTTGGCAATCTTGGGCAAAATGACAGTGCCGCCAGGCCCCACCAAAGCGGAGGTGGGTTTTAAAAACACCTCAGCCATTAGCTCGTCTGGGGAGAATTGTGAACGGTCATATGATCCCACTCGCTCAATCATTTCTGCTTGATGAGCACGGTAGTTTGATGCTGCAGCCCAGATAGCCGGAGGGTTGTCCAAAGGAGACTTCAACTGCACTGAAGACAAGGGCAAGCCCTTACCCAGCTTGGCTTGGGCAATGCCGTCTTTAGCCTTGCTGGAGTTGGACAAAGCATCAAAAACTTCTGCCATGGACGCGCCCACACGAGTTGCCCCCACGGCACTCAAAGCGTCTGCCAAAGGGTAGACCAAGTCGCCCTCGACAAGTCCGGGTAAAGCGTTGTTGTATGAACAAATTTTCATGTTGAAGTTTCTCCTGATTAATCGTTAGGTTGAATTTTAGCGGCACGGGCCAATCTGCCCGTGACCTCGATGTCTCGTTTAATTTGCAATCCAAATTGCTCGGCCGAATTACCGATCAATTCAAAGCCGTCACTGACCGCTTTTTGCTTCACAGCCGGATTGGATAACCCTTTCACCACAATATCGTTGAAATAATCAACGTATTTTTTGGGTAACCCCGGTGGGCCGAAAATTCCAGTCCAAGTGGGGGGTGGCTCAAATTTAGGAACGATCTCACCTACGGTGGGGACACCCGGGAAGGCGTCCATGCGTTTATCTGCGGCGATGGCCAAGACTCTCAACTGCCCGGCATTCACGCCTTGCATCACAAAAGGCACGATACTCAAGGTGAATGGTGCTTGTCCGGCGATCACATCCAGCACTTGCCGGCCATTGGTATAAGGGACGTGGACCATTTTGGTATCGGTGAGCAATTCAAGCCCCGCACCAGCAAAATGTCCCTGTGTACCGATCCCCGACGTCGTGTAAGCGAGTTGACCTGGGTTGGCCTTGGCGTAGGCAATCAAATCTTTAAGCGTTTTGGCGGGGAAGGAAGTATTGGATGCGACCAGCAAAGTTGAGCGCCACAATGCAGAGATGGGCGTGAGCTCCACATTGGCATCAATTTGACGACCCTTGGACAAGAAGAGTCGTGTGACGGGTACATTTTGTGAGGCTACCAAAATAGTATATCCATCGGGTACCACACGAGTCGCCGCGTCAACGGCCAACATAGCGCCTGCACCTGGACGGTTGTCAACGACCCATGACTGTCCGCTCAAAGTTGAAAACTGAGTGGCCAGAGAGCGGAAAAAAACATCACCACCCGAGCCTGGTGAGTATTCCGAGATGACTCGAATGGGTTTACTCGGAAAGTCTTGCGCTCCGGCACCACAGCACCACATCACGGGCAGCAAAATCAAACTTGCTACAAAACTCAGACCCCTACCCGCCCATTGCCGCACTTGGGCACCTCGTAAAAGGACATATTGACTCATTTGCGTATTCATGGCGGTTGAGAATCCTTTAAATTGAAGAAGTAACAAATGGAAGGGATTGGTAAAAAACCTGTGAGGGTACAGACCCACCATAGGCATCAATCAGCCTTTTAATTTTTGAGCCAAGATTTCATCAATCCAAGTAGGATGGTATTGATGGGCGTGAATTTTTTTCAAAATCTCACTCTCTTGGGCTTGTTTCTCAGTGGCCGCTTTGAAGACCCACTCAGTCTGATCAAAGGGCACAGACAACACCCCGTCATCATCACCCATCACCAAGTCGCCTGGCTCAATCACCATGCCTGCAAGTGAAATGGGGACATTGATCTCGCCAGGCCCATCTTTGTAGGGACCTCGGTGGGTCACACCGGCAGCGAATACGCCAAAATCTTGCGTGCGCAAAAAGCCCGCATCTCTCACTGATCCATTGATCACCATACCTGCAATTTTTTTGGAAGCTGCCAACGATGTCATGATCTCTCCAATGAGCGCGTTGGTCAAATCGCCTCCCCCATCGACCACGATCACATCACCTGCTTGGGCTATTTGAATGGCTTTGTGAATCATCAAGTTGTCGCCTGGACGAGTCTTCACCGTGAGAGCGGGCCCGAGCATAGGGTGGCCATTGTGCATCGGACGCAAATTGGGGCTGGCCGAAAACATCCTGGACATCGTGTCACTCACAATCGCCACCGGCAGAGATTTGAATTTCTCCACGGTCTGGGAGGACACTTGTCGCTTACGTTCAAGAATTTGAAAACCAATCATGCTAGAGCCTCATTTGGATTTGGATTTAAATTTGGGGTGGTTACCAAGACGCTTGTAGACACCCAGCGCATTGTCTTGATAAATATTGTGTTTTTCTGCATCACTCACCACTTGAGTTTGTTCGATGTAGTGATGTGTGTCATCAAAATTTCGACCTGTTTTAGGATCCACGGCCCTCACCGCGCCAATGGTCTCAGAAGCAAAGAGGATGTTGTCTGAGGGGATCACCTTCAAGAGCAAATCAATGCCAGGTTGGTGGTAAACGCAGGTGTCGAAATACAAATTCTTCATCATGCGCTCGTTCAAGTCCCCAAGCTTCATATCCAAAGCAATGCCCTGATAACGCCCCCAGTGATAAGGTGCGGCCCCACCGCCATGGGGAATAATGAATTTAAGGGTTGGGAAGTCTTTGAACAAATCAGAGGTCATGAATTGCACAAAGGCAGTTGTGTCTCCATTAATGTAGTGAGTTGCCACAGCATTGA
Organism: Limnohabitans sp.; assembly: GCA_036821105.1. Lineage (GTDB taxonomy): Bacteria > Pseudomonadota > Gammaproteobacteria > Burkholderiales > Burkholderiaceae_C > Limnohabitans. Next base: position 327 of record DAISKH010000024.1, on the reverse strand, counting down.
AGTGCGGGTTACAAGAACCACTCACATGAATCATCACGGGCACATCGTGCTCTACAAACTTCTCATAAAGGGGATACCACCAGTCCTTGTCCCACAAGGGTGGGTCACTCCATTGACCACCAGAGGGGTCGGGGTTCAAATTGGCGCCAATGAAGCCGAGTTGATCCAAACAGCGATCGAGTTCATCAAACACTGCTTTTCCTGGCTTTTGTGAGGCAACTTGAGGGAGTTGGCAAACGCCCACAAAATAGTCTGGAAACATCTGGCAGGCTCGGTGCACCAAGTCGTTGCAGTAAACAGCCCAAGTCACGTTGGTCGCTTCATCCC
>DAISKH010000023.1:0-30858 GCA_036821105.1 Limnohabitans sp. | reverse complement strand
CCCTCACTGCAATTGACTTTATAGATCAAGTGCTTGTCCAAGGCTTGGGGGTGAAATACGTTTTAGTGGGCGACGATTTTAAATTTGGCGCCAAACGTGCAGGTGACTACGCCATGCTCAGTCAAGTTGGAGCCGAACGCGGCTTTGACGTGGCCAAGATGAACAGCTACGAGATTGCCATTCCCGTGAAGAATGGTTTTTTGCAAGACAAGCTGCTGACCCATCAGACTGAGGCAGGAGCAGAGGCTATAAGCTCCAACACAGTTGCAGCCGAGCACAATAGCCCCCCCTCGAGCACTTTGGTACGGGTCTCAAGTTCTGCCGTTCGGCAAGCGCTCGCTCAAGGGCAGCTGGATGTGGCGCAAAAATTATTAGGCCGTGGTTACATGATTTCAGGCCACGTCGTGTACGGCCGACAACTCGGTCGTAGTCTCAATGCCCGCACACTCAATGTGCGTTTTCGGCCTCAGCGAGCCGCCACTCAAGGTATTTTTGTCGTCAACGTGCATGGTCTAACGCCAGACCCCATCCCAGGGGTGGCCAATTTTGGTGTGCGCCCTAGCCTGAGTCCAAATGATAAAAATCAGGGGCAAATTCTGCTTGAAACCCATTGCCTCACTTGGCCCTCTTCGATGGGCTTAGAGGGAGCTTATGGCCGAATTGTTCAAATTGAGCTTTTGCACAAATTACACGACGAGCTCAAATACGAGAGCTTGGCAGCCCTTGAGGCAGGCATTGCCAAAGACTGCGCCGATGCCCGTTTATGGCACACCCAACACCCCCTCGCCCCATCCGTTTGAATTGGGCTAGATGAGTCGCTCACTGCCTTGGGCGGGCGCTTATAATTGAGTGGGAACTTTTTAACTAATTCACCCACCCGCCCAAGCTCTGCATGGAGCTTTAATGCCTTTGTTTTTTGGCTCGACACCCATGACCCAGTCCACAGACTATAGAACCACGCTTAACTTGCCTGATACCCCTTTCCCCATGCGTGGAGACTTGCCCAAGCGCGAGCCAGCCTGGGCGCAACAATGGAGCAACGAGGGGGTTTACCAAAAACTCCGTTTGGCCAGGGTCGGAGCTCCCTTGTTTGTCTTGCACGATGGGCCTCCCTACGCCAACGGCAAATTGCACATTGGACACGCGCTCAATAAAGTGCTCAAGGACATGATTGTCAAAAGCCGTCAATTGGCTGGATATGATGCGCAATACATTCCTGGCTGGGACTGTCACGGCTTACCCATTGAGAATGCCATTGAGAAACTCCACGGTCGGAAATTGAGCCGGGACGACATGCAGGCGAAAAGCCGCGCATTTGCCAATGAACAAATCAACCAGCAGCGCGAAGACTTTAAGCGTTTGGGCGTTCTAGGGGACTGGGATCGACCCTACAAAACCATGGACCCACAAAACGAAGCTGGCCAGTTGCGCGCCTTCAAACGGGTCATTGAGCGTGGTTTTGTATACCGTGGCTTAAAGCCCGTTTACTGCTGTTTTGACTGCGGCTCGTCATTGGCTGAGTTCGAGATTGAGTATGCCGAGAAAAAAAGCGACACGTTGGATGTGGCATTTTTATGCGCTCAGCCTGAGAAGCTTGCCAAGGCGTTTGGCCTGAGTCAACTCAGCAAGGAAGCATTCGCTGTGATCTGGACCACAACAGCTTGGACCATCCCCGCCAACCAAGCTCTCAATTTGAACCCTGAGATTGAATTTGCCTTGGTTGACACTGCAAAAGGCTTGATGCTGGTGGCAAAGGACCTGGTGGAGACAGCTCTTGAGCGTTGGGCGTTGTCTGGAGAGGTTGTGGCGACTGCGCTTGGGCAAGCGTTAGAGAAGATTGAATTCTTTCATCCATTGGCCCTATTAGATCCAGGTTTCAATCGGGTGTCTCCCGTTTATTTGGCAGACTACGCCACGGCCACAGAAGGTACGGGCATCGTGCACTCTGCCCCCGCTTATGGTGTGGATGACTTTAACAGTTGCGTGTCTCACGGCATGAAAATCGATGAGATTTTGAATCCCGTTCAGCCCAATGGTGTCTATGCGGGGGATTTCCCGCTCTTTGGCGGCGAGCACATTTGGAAGGCCATCCCCAATATCCTCGAGAGGTTGCAACAGGCTGGGCGGCTCATGTCCACACACCCTATCACGCACAGTTACCCACACTGCTGGCGCCACAAAACACCGGTGATCTACCGCGCCGCAGCGCAGTGGTTCATTCGCATGGATCACGGCGAGGGGATTTTCACAAAAGACAAGCCCAAGGAGAGCCTGCGCGAGTTGGCCTTGAACGCGATTGAACAAACCTCCTTTTACCCCTCCAACGGTAAAGCACGGCTACGAGACATGATTGCCTCCAGGCCCGATTGGTGCATTTCCAGACAACGCAGCTGGGGCGTGCCGTTGCCGTTTTTCATCCACAACACCACGGGCGAGTTGCACCCAAGAACCTTGGAGATTTTGGATCAGGCCGCCCAAGTGATTGAAGAAGGTGGGATCGAAGCTTGGTCAAGGCTTAGTTGTGAAGATGTCTTGGGCACTGAGGAGGCGACGCTCTACACCAAGAGCACTGACATCTTGGAGGTCTGGTTTGACTCGGGATCCACGTTTGAGCATGTGCTTCGTGGCTCGCATTTGCATGCCTACGCCTCTGCTCCCTTTCACGCGCAGGGCCCAGAGGCTGACTTGTATCTAGAGGGCCATGATCAGCACCGGGGATGGTTTCATAGCTCATTGTTGCTGGGCTGTGCTTTGTATGGCCGCGCCCCCTACAAAGGCTTGTTAACCCATGGCTTTGCGACCGATGGACAGGGCCGCAAAATGAGCAAGTCCCTAGGCAATGTGGTGGCACCTCAAGAGGTGAGCGACAAGTTGGGTGCTGAGATTGTGCGCTTGTGGGTGGCATCAACAGACTATTCTGGTGACCTCAACATTGATGACAAAATTCTTGCTCGCGTGGTGGATGCTTATCGCCGCATTAGAAATACACTGCGTTTTTTAATGGCCAATGTGAGCGATTTTGATCCGACAACACAAGCGGTTGCTCTAGAGGACTTGCTGGAAATAGATCAATATGCCATTCAACGTTTATCTCAATTACAAGCGGAGATTGCTGGACACTTGAACCCCAAGACCCAGGTCTATGAAGGTGGACTTTTTGGCCAATACGAGTTCCACCCCGTGGTGGGCAAACTCCAAATTTATTGTTCCGAAGAGCTCGGCGCCTTTTATCTCGATATCTTAAAGGACCGCTTGTACACCACGGCACAAAACTCGCATGCGAGGAAGAGTGCACAAACCGCGCTTTGGCAAATCACTCAAACGTTGCTGCGGTTGATGGCACCGTTTTTGAGTTTCACTGCTGAGGAAGCCTGGCGTGTCATGGGGCATGAGAGCTCTATATTCCAAGAAACCTTTCTCACCTTGCCCCATGATGAATCGCTCTTGGCCAAATGGAGCCGAATTCGTTTCATACGTGACATCGTGAACAAGGAGATTGAAACCCTCAGGAGTGCCTCACTGGTAGGTGCCTCACTTCAAGCGCAAGTTCAATTGCACTTGGGTGAGAGCGACTTCGCCCTCTTGTCGTCTCTGAAAGAAGATGTGAAGTTTGTCTTCATTACCTCCAAGGTCGAGCTCTTGGCGCATGCCAATCAAGAGACCGAACCTCAAGTCCAAGTGAGTCCAAGTCCTGATGTTAAATGCGAGCGCTGCTGGCACTACCAAGCCGATGTTGGTCAAGACACGGCTCACCCAACATTGTGTCTACGTTGCTCACACAATTTGTTTGGGAACGGCGAAAAAAGATTATTCGCATGAACTCGGACACGCCAAGCATTGAGCCCCAACACCGAGATATCTCCTCGATGTGGTGGCGTTGGCTGATCTTGTCTTTGGTGGTGGTGGGCATTGACCAATGGAGTAAAGGCCTGATCTTGAGTGCCTTTGTTTGGGGAGCGGGTCAGCCAGTCACTGATTTTTTCAACATCATTCGGGTGCACAACACCGGTGTGGCTTTCTCTTTCATGGCCTCCAATGAAGGCTGGCAGCGTTGGTTTTTCTCCGTTTTGGGTCTCTTGGCTAGCATCATGATTGCTTGGCTATTGAGGACGAACAGCACAGCAAAATTATTCTCCTTCTCCTTGGCCATGATCATGGGGGGGGCTATTGGCAATGTCATCGACCGTTTGCGCTTAGGGTATGTGGTGGACTTTTTAGACTTTCACTGGCAAACATGGCACTTCCCGGCCTTTAACGCTGCCGACAGCGCGATCACCCTAGGCGCCATCTGCCTGATCTTGGATGAGTTGCTCAAGGTCACTCAAAAAAAAGGCCAGACTCTTGAGGAGCCTGGCGCCTGAGTGAGTAGCCCTGGGGTGGCTTAAGACAAGGTCAAAATCGTACAGCCCGTGGTTTTTCTGGCTTCCAAGTCGCGGTGAGCTTGCTGTATTTGGGCAAGAGGATAACGTTGCTCGATGGGGATGCGCACCAAACCTCGAGTCACCTTGTCAAACAAGTCATCGGCCATTTTTTGGGTCGTCTCACGAGTTGCAATGTGGGTGAATAAAGTCTGACGCGTCACGTAGATTGAGCCCTTGGCGGCCAACATCCCAGGGGACATATCAGGTACGGGACCTGAGGCATTACCAAAGCTTGCCATCAATCCAAAGGGCGCCAAACAGTCCAAAGACTTCGACCAAGTGTCCTTGCCCACTGAGTCGTACACCGCCTTCACACCAACACCGCCAGTGATCTCTTTGACTCGGGCGACAAAATCTTCTTTACTGTAATTGATCACATGGCTTGCTCCATGGGACTTGGCCAATTCACACTTGGCATCAGAGCCGGCAGTACCAATGAGCTGGAGTCCCAGCGCTTTAGCCCATTGACAGGCGATCAGGCCCACGCCACCAGCGGCGGCATGGAACAAAATAAAGTCACCCTGGTGAAGACCGCCTTGGGGCATGGTGCGATTGAGCAAATACTGCGCCGTCAAGCCTTTGAGCATCATGGCCGCACCCGTCTCAAAATCAATGGCGTCGGGCAGTTTACAAACTGTTTTGGCAGGCATCACGCGCGCTTCGCAATAACTCCCAGGTGGCTGACTCGCGTAGGCAGCTCGGTCACCCACCTTCAAGTGCGTCACCCCTTCACCCACAGCCAACACAATACCCGACGCTTCCATGCCCATTTTTAGGGGCATGGCCATGGGGTAGAGCCCCATGCGTTGGTAGACATCGATGTAGTTCAATCCAATGGCCTTGTGCTCGATCAAAATCTCACCAGGACCGGGGTCACCCACGGGCAGATCCACCAGCTTCATTTCTTCGGGACCACCATGGCGTTCAATGATGACGGTTTTGACGAGTTTGGACATGCGAGGAACTCCTAAAAAATGAGAAAAAAACTTAACGCTTTGAAATGACTTTTAAATCCATGTGGATATTAGCTTTTTTTAAGATTGTTTGCACACGATTGAAACATTTGGGGCCGGAGTGACTAGGACTTCAAAAAAGACTTCCAATGATCTTGGCGATCCATTTGCTGTTGATAAGTCTGGAGCTGATCGGCCGCTTGGCCCAAGATTGCTTGAGCCGTCGTTCCTTTTCGAGACAAGTACTGGTCTAGCTCAAGCACTGATTGACGGAGAACGTCGTACCCTCCAACAAAAATGGCCGAGGTCATCTCGGTGGCAATAGCACCGGCCATTAAAAACCGCGCCACATCCAACCCGCTTCTTGCACCATTCGTTGCAATAATGGGGTAATGCGGACCCAAGCGTTGACGAGTCATCGCAATCCAGCGTGATGTCAGCGGTAAACCCCAAGAACCGCCCACTGCTGCAGAGGTGTCTAGAAAAGGGCGCCCAGTCTCAACGTCAGCAATGAAGCCCATGAAACGCCCCATCATCACCACGCTATCTGCACCTGCATCACGGGCCGCCTGGGCAAGCGCCACCACGTCTTCACTTTGCCCTGTGAGCTTGATCCATAATGGGATGGACACTGCTGCCCTGAGGGAGGCCACAATGTGCTTGATTTGCTGTGCCTCTCGCTCAAGCACAATGGCCCCCTTGGATGCTTCAGACGCGTGCGGTGCGCCTATGTTGACCTCCAGCACCCTCAAGCCCGCAGCCTCGATCGCTTGGGCTTGTAATATGCATTGATCAAGGTCTGACAAAATCAAACTCGCCACGATCCAAGAGTCACTCAACTGGGCCTCTTTGTCCAAGAGACACAACTCATCAATCCAGGGCTCAAACTCTCGCTGGACCAAACCGGAACGACAAAACAAAGTTGCATGCTCAGGAGGATCAAAATTCCAGGGCAATCTCCTCCATTGGGCATCAAACAAAGCGTAATCGGTCTTGTCAAGTTGCGCCTTGGCAGCACGGGACTCGTTGATGGATTTGGCCACCACCGCCCCAGCACCCGCGTGCAAAGCTTGACGCATCCCCTGCATCTCTATGGTGTGCTCACCTGAGCCACAGATGACGGGATTTTTGAGCTCAACGCCGCCCACTTGTACATGTAATCGTGTCATGAATAACCTATCTAAAACCTTTGGATAGTACTTTGTGCCGTACTTTGTAGGCTCTCCTAAGACCCGCGTTTGGCTAATCCGCAGTCGCTCCAGACTCTTTGATGATGGTAGCCCATCGGGTGAGCTCCACCCCCATGCGCTGTGTCACCCGCTCAGGCGGTCCACCCTCAGGCTCAGCGCCAATGTTGGTGAGTCTTGCTCTCACATCGCTGGCCTTCAAAGCCTGCTCCAGCGCGTCGTGCAATTTGTGGACAACTGCGTTGGGAGTTCCAGCAGGAGCCATGAGCGAAATCCAAGAGCTTACATCGAAGTCCTTGAAACCGAGCTCCATCAATGTGGGGGTTTGCGGCAGCATGGTCGAGCGCTTGGGTGTGGTGACGGCCAGGATTTTCACCTTGCCACTTGAGAGTAGTGGGGCGGCTGTGGGCACAATGTCCATCATGACTTGGATTCGCCCAGACATGAGCTCAGTTAAAGCCGGAGCACTGCCCTTAAAGGGGATATGGGTCCAAGTTACACCCGCTTTTTTCTGGAAAAATTCACCCATCAAGTGATTTATGCTACCCGATCCCGCTGACCCCATGTCCATGGGTGAAGGGCTCTGACGAGACTCTGCCACCAAGGCCTGAACTGAATCAGCCTTCACTGTGGGGCCCACTATCAATACACCGGGCGTGCTGGCATACCAAATGATGGGTTTAAGTCGAGTAAGCGGATCGAACTTGTGTGTCCCAGCATAAAGCGATGGACTCATGGTGAGAGGACCTGCAGCACCAACAGCAAGCGTGTAGCCATCAGCAGTGGCGTTGGCCACCGACTCCAAGGCAACCAAGCCCCCTGCACCAGGACGGTTCTCAACGACAAATGAACTCTTCAAACTCTCTGAGAGCGCCAAGCCCATTTGCCGTCCAATGATATCCACTGCTCCACCCACGGCGAAGGGCACGATCAGTTTCACTGGTTTATTGGGGTAGTTGTCCTCATCTGGACTTGCGCGCACAGTGATGTGAGGAACAAGCAGTATGGCCAGCAAGGCCAACGAGGTAGCACTCTTGAATGCCCTTGATTGCATAGCGTCTCCATGGTTCAGGCTCTAAGGTCACGACTCCAGCATGGGTTCATCACATTGAAAACCCCACCCAAACAGCAAGGAATAACGTCATGCATCAACCGCAATGCGTTTTCTTTATAAGCGAAATTCAATGTCTTGGATCAAGGTCTAGCGAGAATTGCATGAAAACTAGTACAAACCCCGATTAGAATGTTGTTCTGTTGAAAGATACTGTATCCCGTTCAACGAAACAACTAACCGGAGACTGACCATGTTGAAAACCACCCCTCAACTCATCGCCCGCAGTGTTTTAGCACTGGGTTTGAGTGTTTTGAGCTTTTGCACATTTGCGCAAAACTACCCCAATAAACCAGTGAAACTGATCGTGCCCTACCCTGCAGGCGCGCCCATAGACAACTTTGCCCGCGGACTGACAGATGGACTCACCAAATTGTGGGGACAACAAGTGGTGATTGATAGTAAACCTGGCGCCAATGAGATCATTGCCGCCAGTGCCGTTGCCCAAGCCGCGCCCGATGGCTACACTTTGCTCTTGGGGAGCGATGCAGCGTTTACTCAAAACGCCTTTCTCTACTCCAAGATGCCCTACAACGCTGACAAAGACTTGGCCCCGATTACACGCGCCGTTCAATTCAACATGGTGCTCATCACCCGAAGTGAGCTCCACACCCCCACGCTCAAAGACTTTGTGGCGCTCATGAAAAAGGAAGGCAATAAGCACAACTACGCATCTGCAGGAGCTGGGGGCACCACCCACTTGGCAATGGAGAGCTTAAAGCAAGAGGCCAATTTTGAGATGATCCACGTGCCCTACAAAGGCATTGCACCAGCCATGCAAGACATGATTGGGGGTTCCATTGATGCCATGATCGCAGGGGCCAGTGCTGCCATCGCACAAATGCCCTCGGGCAAGGTCACGGTCTTGGCCATCGCAGGGGCCAAGCGTGCAAAGGCTCTACCCGATGTGCCCACCTATGCCGAAGCTGGCTACCCCAATGTGGTCTCCAACTTGTATCTGGGACTCGCTGCGCCTGCGGCAACACCCGCTGCGATTGTCAACAAAATTGCAGCTGATGTGGCCAAAGTCATGAAAGATAAAGAGGTGTTAGAAAAATTTGTAGACCCCTTTGGCTATGACGTGATTGCGGATACACCCAAGCAATTTGAAGCATTTTTAGCTCAAGACAAAATCAGTGCTGGCAAACGCATCAAAGATCTTGGAGTCAAACTTGACTAGTTCGAGCTTCAAGACAAAGCTGAGAAGTGGTGAGTTGCTCGTTGGCACGTTCATCAAAACTGCCTCGCATCAAACGATTGAAATCGTGAGCCAAACGGGTCTTCATTTCGTCGTAATTGATGCCGAACATGCGCCCTTCTCCGTCAATCAACTCGATGTATGCCTCTTGGCCGCGCAAGCTCACCAACTGCCGGCCTTGGTTCGCCTTAGTAACTCTGAGGCAAGCACTGTGCTTCAATCATTGGACATGGGAGCCACTGGCTTACTGGTCCCCCATGCAAAAGTCCCCCATGAGGTGCGGGCGGTCACAAGCAGTGCACACTATAGAAATGGCACTCGGGGATTCTCCAACTCACCTCGCGCAGGTGGCTACGGCACTTTAAACATGGCCTCACTGATCGATGAGGCCGATGCGAAGAGCACCTTGGTATTTCAAATCGAAGACCAAGAGGCCCTAGAGGTCATGGATGAGCTCGCTAGCCTCCCCCAGGTCGATGGATACCTCATTGGGCGCGCCGACTTGGCCGTCTCACTTGGGGTCTTTGATATCAATGCCCCTGAAGTCGAGCAAGCGATTGCGCGAATATCCAAGGCATGCCAGACGCATCAAAAAGCGCTTGGGATTTTTGTCACTCAAGTGCAAGAAATTCCCAAATGGCGAAAGCTGGGAATGAGCTTTTTCATCGTGGGCTCGGATCAATCCATGCTCAAACAGCAAGCTCATCAGCTCTCACAAGAATTCAATCAACTCATTCAAGGATAATGACATGACACAAATGGTCAACTGGAACACTTTGCCCCGCGAATTCGTGCGCGAAGGCATTGAGAGGTGTGGATTTAGAGGTGAAAATTTCATCATGGTGATGAATTTTGTCGCCCCCAAGATTCAAGTGCGCCCCCATCAACATGACTTTGAACAAGTCGCAATCTGCGTACAAGGCAAAATGAATTATCACGTTGGCGACGAAGTCTTTGAAATGGTACCGGGCTCCATCGTGAGAGTACCCGCTCATACGATGCATTTTGTAGAACCTGTCGGCGATGAGATTGCCATGAATTTGGACATCTTTGCGCCCATACGAGATGACTACAAACACTTGGTCGAATACCAAGCCGAAGAATTTTCAGGCATTAAAGGACACCAATCATGACGAATACCCAATCGCAGTCCAATTGGCGTGAAACACAGCCCAATTTATCCACACAATTATTAGAAGGCGCCATTGACTTGCATTGCCACAGTGGTCCCTCAGTCATGCCACGCTATTTTGATCATTACGACGCCATGCAAGAAGCGTCCTCCGTGGGCATGCGAGCATTGCTCATTAAAGACCATTACTACAGCGCCACACCCGTCACAGAACTTTTGAACAAACAGTTCTCGCGCTTAAAAGTCACCTTGCTTTCTGGAGTGCCTTTGAACAACACCACGGGTGGCTTGAATGTGTATGCCGTTGAACACGGTATCAAACTCGGGGCCAAGGTCGTCTGGATGCCCACCTTCTCGTCAAAAAACCATTTAGATCATCACAAACAAGACGAAAAATTCAAAGATAAATTTCCTCAAACAAAAAAAGTCATGCTCGAGCCCATGCCGCTCACGGTTGTGGACTCCAAAGGGCACTTGTTGCCTGAGGTCTTACCGATATTGGATCTCATCGCAGAGGGCGATATCGTGCTGTCCTCTGGTCACTTGCATATCTCTGAGATTTGGCCACTTTTTGAAGAAGCAAAAAAACGCGGTGTCACCCGCTTGCTCTGTAACCACCCCACTTATGTTGTGGATGCAACGCTTACAGACATCCAATCCTTGGTCAAGATGGGGGTCTATATTGAGCACTCCATGTGCATGTTTGTACCGGGCTCAAAATTCAAGTTCTATGACCCCAAGGATCTCAACGACATGATCATCGCAGGTACTGTGGATCACACGATTTTGGGCTCAGATTTGGGTCAACTTGGAAACCCCAAGTTAATCGACGGATTCAAGAACGTGATCGAAACTTGTCTAGATTTGGGCTACAGCGCAGAGGATGTCAAGAAAATGACTTCCAGTAATGCCGCCAAGTTGGTAGGACTCGATTAAGCCATGGCTAGTCGCACCCCCGCTTTGGGCGAAGAGGTTGACGCCCTGGGCCGATTGGAGTCGGTTGATATTGTGGTCAATATTTTGGAAGCATTGGCACAAGCTCCCTCTCCAATGGGGGTCACTGAACTGGCAAAAACGCTGGGTGAGACCAAATCTAGAATTCACCGAAATTTGGCTTCACTCAAACACCATGGTTTGATTGACCAAGACGAGGAGAGTGAGAAATATAGGCTTGGTTGGAAACTTTTTCAACTCGGGCAACGGGCTGCCCTTGAATTTAATATCCGAAGTGTCGCTGCCCCCTATTTGCAGTACTTAAGCCAACACACAGGACAAAGCGCCTTGCTCTCGGTACCCTTCAATGGCCAGGCATTGGTGGTCGATGCCGTTAACAATGAGGGGAATATCAGCATCTCTGTAAAGCCAGGTAATCGTCCGATTCCACACTGCTCCGCGCAAGGTCGCATTGCCCTAGCGTACGCAAGCGAGACACAGCGCGAGCGTCTACTCCAAGAGCCACTCACGGCTCCTTCACCCCAGGGTATGACCCAAAAGAAAAAAATCTTAAAACGCTTGGAGGTGATTCGAGAGCAACTTTTTGAAGATGCTCCCAATGAAACCTTGATGGGCATCAACGTGGTGAGCGCACCAATTTTTCGCAACCCGCAAGAGCTCATCGGCATCTTAAGCGTGGTGGGCTCTGTGCAACACCTTACACCCAAGCCCTCCAAGATTTTGCTAGCCACCCTACAAGGATGTGCTGCTTCACTATCAGAGTACTTTCAAAGCCACGCCTATCAAGCAGCAGGGATCAAAGCCTTGAATATTTTCTAGTAGCCGAGAGCCTCCTGCTTAAGGCTTTTATTTGCCATCGGTATCAAAGGGATCCAGTTGGCATGGATAAGAAAATCAAATCCATGCCACTCGTGTCTATTGGCTCTAAGCTCAAGACCTCGGGTGATTGATAGCAGAACCGTCAATAAGTGCCTTTGTAGGCACCACCGTCGATCAAAATATTTTGGCCAGTGATATAGCTTGCTTGGGCACTGCATAAAAATGCACAAGTTGCACCAAACTCATCGCTATTGCCAAACCGGTTAGCAGGGATGGTTTTGATACGCTGACCCATGACCTCTTCCATGGAGAGACCTGTTTTTTGTACGGCACCTTTGAGAGTCTCGCGAATGCGGTCTGTATCAAATGCACCGGGCAGCAAGTTGTTGATCGTGACGTTACGGGCAGCCAATTGACCAGAGCGCGCCAAACCTGCAACAAAACCGGTCAACCCACTGCGCGCGCCATTGGACAAGCCTAAGTTGTCAATGGGTGCTTTGACTGCACCTGAGGTGATGTTGACGATACGACCAAACCCACGCTCGCTCATGGCATCCACAGTGGCCTTGATGAGTTCGATGGGCGTGAGCATGTTGGCGTCAACGGCCTTGATCCACTGTTCGCGGTCCCATTGCCTAAAGTCTCCAGGTGGGGGGCCTCCAGCATTGGTGACAACGATGTCGTAGGCTTTGCTAGGGCCACCTGCAACGGACCACACCTGCTCTCGTCCCTCAACCGTGGTGATGTCTGTGGCAACACTGAGGACAGTCACGGAAGGATTCAAAGCTTTGAGCTCTGCCACTGCGTGTGCCAAGGGCTCTGGGCGCCTGGCCACAATCACCACATTGGCCCCCTCTTCGACCAAGGCCTTGGCGCAGCCAAAACCCAAACCTTTGGAGGCACCACAAACCAAGGCCCACTTACCTGTCAAACCAAAATTCATTTTTCCACTCCCAATCGAGACATTAAAAATACGCCGGCTAAAACGAGCAGCGTTCCCAAAGCGATCCACACATTCAAGGGCTCACCCAAAATCCAAAAACTCAATAACAATGTGGACATAGGGCCAATCATACCGATTTGTGCCGTGATAGCACCACCCATCAGTTCAATGCCTTTCATGACAAAGAAAATGGGCATCACCGTGCAAACGGTCGCATTGATGAAGGCCAGTTGAAGCACCTCCACGGGAAGGGACAAATCTTGCCAAGAACGAAAGAGTGAAAACTGGGCCACACAACAAATGCAGGCCACACAACTAGCCCAAGCGACCAACCGAAGAGACTGAATGGTCTCAAGCAACCTCTCGCTGAGCATCAAGTACACGGCATAGGTGATTGCGCTTAAAAACACCAACGCCGAGCCTAACCAGACATGGCTAGAAGACACTGTGAGCTCGGTCCCAAAGGCCAATAACAACCCAACATAACTCACCCCCATGGCCAAGCACCTTTTTTGGCTCACAGGGCGTTTTAAAAAGACCCAACCCAACAAAAGAATCAACGTTGGGTTCAAGTACAAGATCAACCGCTCTAGACCTGCACTGACAAATTGAAGGCCCAAGATGTCCAAAAAGCTTGAGAAGTAGTAACCAATGAAGCCTAAAAAGGCAATTTGACGCATGTCCTTGAGTGTCAAAGCGACTCTCAATTGACGCTCGGGTCGACCCTTGAACGCAGGGGGCTGGGTTGCAAGGGGCTTAGGCGGCTGACGCGCTTGGTACTCAGCCCACGCGGCCATGATCAAAAAAAACGGCAACGCGAACAACATTCTCAGCATAATGAGCGTCATCGCATCCACGCCATACCGGTAACTGAGTTTGATCACGATGGCTTTGCCGCTGAAGGCAACTGCTCCTAGAACGGCAAACACCATGCCCGCCAAAGGCAAGCGCTGAGCCGTTTCAGGGGGTTCTGGTGTCAATGTCGGCTTCGATACCGTACTCAAAACCCAGCCACCAAACCGTCTCTGCGTGCATCGCTAGCAGCAACATAGCCCTCGACCTTGGGGTCTCCCATGCGCCAAATGAATTGACCCGCACCAAAGTCTTGGTAATTGTCATTGATGACACCGACCTCATGACCCAAAGCTCGCAACTGGGTCAAGGTGTTGGGGTTGAGCTGACTCTCCACGTTGATCTCCATGCCCTCGTTAAAGCGCCAGCGCGGTGCGTCACAGGCCACTTGCGGACTTTGTCCATAGTCGAGCATTCGGACCAGGGTTTGCATGTGTCCTTGGGGCTGCATATTGGCTCCCATGACGCCAAAACTCATCACGGGCTGACCGTCTTTGCTCAAAAAGGCAGGAATGATGGTGTGAAAGGGGCGTTTACCGGGAGCGACCAAATTGGCAGGATTGTGGGCATTGGCCAATAAGTTAAATCCATGGCCTCTGTTTTGTAAACTGATTCCAAAATTGGGCTCAACGCATCCAGAGCCAAATCCCAGGTAGTTGCTTTGGATAAAACTGACCATCATCCCGCTATCATCAGCAGTGGTGAGATAAATGGTGCCACCCTTTACCGGATTCCCGGCCTTGAAGTCCTGCGCTTTGGATGGATTGATCAAGCGAGCTCGCTGAGCCAGATAAGCATCACCTAGCATCTCATCTACAGAGACTTGCATTGCACTGGGCTGGGCCACATAGCGGTAAACATCAGCAAAGGCAAGCTTCATTGCCTCAATTTGCAAATGTTGTGAGGCTGCACTATCCACGGGGAAGCTGGCCATGTCAAAGTGACTCAAGATACCCAGCGCAATCAAAGCGGCGATCCCCTGCCCGTTGGGTGGGATTTCATGCAAGGTGTAGCCTCGGTAATTCTTGGCAATGGGTTTGACCCATTGAGCACGATAAGCGGCAAAATCACTTGCCTTCAACGATCCACCATTCTGGCTAGAAAAAGCCTCCAAGGCTTTGGCAATCTCGCCGCCATAAAAAGCCTCTCCGTGGCTCTTGGCAATGGCCCTTAAGCCTTTAGCAGCTGCTGGAAATTTGAACAACTCTCCAACTTCGGGTGCACGGCCCCAGGGCATGAAATGCTCAGCAAAACCTGGTAAAGCGTGAAGCTCAGGAATGGCCGCAGCCCATTTTTGTTGAACGACCACGGGCAGCAAATAACCCCGTTCTGCCACTTCAATGGCGGGTTGCAGTAAGTCCTCAAAGGACAACCGCCCAAATCGTTTGCTCATCTCAACCCAAGAGGCAACAGCACCTGGGACAGTGACTGCGTCCATGCCACGCTTGGGTGGATGGGCGTGGTGGGCACCGTATTTTTTGTAAAAGTATTCTGGAGTCCAAGCCTCTGGCGCGGTGCCTGATGCATTCAATCCATGCAACTCTTTACCGTCCCACACAATACAAAAAGCGTCTGAACCCAAGCCGTTGCTGACGGGCTCGACTATGGTCATGGTGGCTGCTGCAGCGATGGCCGCATCAACAGCATTGCCCCCTTGCCAAAGCATTTTCAGCCCTGCTTGGGCTGCCAGGGGGTGGGAGGTGCTCACCACATTTCTTGCGAAAACAGGTAAACGGGTGCTGGTGTAGGGGTTTTGAAAATTGAAATTCATGTTGTGCTCAAAGACCTTGGGACCCCCAAGCATAACAAAACCTATCCTCCCTTACAGCCAAGAGGAAAAATTCACTTGCCCCCAACGATCATTCAGGCTTGATGTTGGCGGTTTTGACCACGACGCTCCATTTGGCAGATTCGGACTTGATGAGGGCTGCAAATTCCTCGGGTGTACCACCTCCGATTTCATTGCCTTGCTCGAGCATCAGGCCTCTCAAATGGGGGTCCTTGAGCACCTCATTGGCAGCAGCATTGAGCTTATCGATGATGGCCTTAGGAGTCCCCTTGGGCGCCACCAAACCTTGCCAGTTTTGCACCCTCACTTTGGGGTAACCCACTTCAGCAAAGGTGGGCAAATCGGGGAACAAGGGAGAGCGTTTGTCGCTCGTGATCGCAATGGGGCGCAACTTGCCGGCCTTGATACTGGGCATGGCCGAATACATCTGATCAAACATCATGTTCACGTTGCTAGACATCAAGTCCATGAGACCGGCTGAGCCGCTTTTATACGGCACATGGATCATGTCTATCTCAGCGCTTTGTTTGAATAGCTCAGCTGACAACTGGTGGGAGCCACCAATCCCTCCTGAGGCAAAAGTGAGTACGCCTGGTTTGGCTTTGGCTGCTGCCACAATGTCATTCACGCTCTTGAAACTCGAGCTGGGGTGAACCACCAAAATCAGGGGCCCTTTTTCAATAAGCATGATGGGGGTCAGGTCTGTTTCAGGATCGTATTTCAAATTTCCAAAAAGCGTCTTATTGACTGACAACGGCGCAAAGTTTCCCATGCCGATGGTGTAGCCATCGGGTGGAGCTTTCGCAATGAAGTCCGTGCCGATGTTGCCGCCCGCGCCGGCCTTATTGTCCACAATGATGGGTTGCTTGAGTATGGCGCTCATGCCTTGTGCCATTTGGCGACTACGCGAATCTGCCCCTCCTCCAGCACCATAAGGCACAATAAAAGAGATGACTTTGTTGGGATAGGAGCTTTGCGCAAAGGTCGTGGTGCCACTGCAAGCCAACCAAGCACAGACTAAGCCGAAGAGTATGTTTGAAACTTTCATCATTCAACCTTAAAAAAAAACCCACCCTTGACTAAAAGAGTGGGCTTTTGGGATCAACTCCAAAGTTGGAGCATCAAATCATTGTTCTTATTCTTCAACGAAGGCTTCTTCTCGTTTGGCCTTGATACTTGGCAAGAGCACAATGCCTAGCAAGATCAAAGACACGAAAAGCAAACTTCCTGACAAAGGACGTGTCACAAACACAGTCCAGTCACCACGTGAGAGCAACAACGCACGGCGAAGGTTCTCCTCCATCATGGGACCTAAGATGAAGCCCAATAGCAATGGTTGGGGCTCACAGCCGAGTTTGATGAACAAGTAGCCAATGAAACCAAACGCAGCCACCATCCAGATATCAAACGAGTTGTTATTGGTGGAGTACACACCGATGGCGCAAAAGAGCACAATCGCTGGGAACAAAAAGCGATAAGGCACTGTGAGCAACTTGATCCACATGCCAATCAAAGGCAAGTTCAAAATGATCAACATCAAGTTACCGATCCACATGGATGCAATCAATCCCCAAAAGAGTTCGGGGTTACTTGTCATCACTTGAGGACCTGGCTGGATGTTATGAATCGTCATCGCACCCACCATCAAGGCCATCACCGCATTGGGAGGAATACCCAAGGTGAGCAATGGGATGAAGGATGTTTGAGCGCCAGAGTTGTTGGCAGACTCAGGAGCGGCCACACCGCGGATGTTTCCTTGACCAAAAGGTACTTCACCAGGACGCAATTTGGTTTTCTTCTCAACCGTGTAAGCTGCAAAAGCTGCGAGCAAAGCGCCACCACCAGGCAAAACACCCAAAATTGAACCCAAGGCTGTTCCACGAAGAACGGCAGGAATCATGTTTCTAAAGTCTTCTTTGGTGGGGAACAAACCTGTCACACCCGCAGTGAACACCTCACGCTCTTCGTCAGGTAGAGACAAATTACTGATGATCTCACCGTAACCGAAAATACCCATCGCAATCACCACAAAACCCACACCATCGGTAAGTTCAGGAATGTCAAAGCTAAAGCGTGCAACACCAGAGTTAACGTCGGTACCGATCAAGCCCATCAATAGACCCAAAATGATCATGGCAATCGCCTTGACCAAAGATCCAGAGGCCAACACCACTGCACCAATCAAACCCAAAATCATCAGGGAGAAATATTCAGCAGGTCCAAACTTGAACGCCAACTCAGTCAAAGGAGGTGCAAAAGCCGCCAAGATCAAGGTGCCCACGCAACCCGCAAAGAATGAACCCAAGCCCGCCGCAGCAAGTGCAGGACCGGCGCGGCCTTTACGGGCCATTTGGTAGCCGTCAATGGTGGTCACCACCGATGAAGCTTCACCAGGCAAGTTCACCAAAATCGCAGTGGTTGAACCACCGTATTGAGCGCCGTAGTAAATACCGGCCAACATGATCAAGGCCGATACGGGAGGAAGCGCATAAGTAGCAGGCAACAGCATCGCAATGGTGGCAACTGGACCAATACCAGGCAACACACCGATCAACGTACCGAGCAAACAGCCAACGAAGGCGTAGAACAAATTGATTGGGGTGACAGCAACGCCAAATCCCAAAGCAAGGTTTGAAAATAAATCCATTTAGTCCGCTCCTTAACCTGTGAAGTACTCTGGCCAAATTGGCATTTGCAATTTGAGCAAGACGATGAAGGCCAAATAACTGATGACCGACAAAATGGTCCCGAGTATTAGCACTTCCTTGATTTTGAATTCATTGCCCGCTTTACTGGCCATGATGGTCAAAGCATAAATGGCAGCAAAGAGGCCTGAAGACTTGAGCCCAATGGAGGGAAGTCCTACCAACAAAACTCCAAAAATAAGATTGGCACCCAATACGAAAATGATAGGCTTCCAAGCAAACGCAGTCACGGGGTCGCCGTCAGGCGTTTCCACGATGAGAGAGTAAAAGAGAACAATGGCCCCCAAAATGGCCATGATCACCCCAAGCAACATGGGGAAGTAACCGGGGCCCATGCGAGCGCTTGTCCCAATCGTATAGGACGTCGCGCCAAAGGCAAATGCCCCACCGATGATCAGGAACATGAGTCCTGAGAAAAAGTCCTTCTGACTCTTGATATTCACGTCTTTTACTCCTAAGAAAGCAATGAAAGGGCGAATTGTGAACCATGGTTCGAAATTCAGCCTAATGGATTTCCCGCGTTTGGGATAATGAAACAGACTAATTATGTAACATAATTAGAAACCTAGTGTTTACCCTTAGTGCAGAGGCTTCAAGACCTTGAGCCATTTTTCAGCAGGCAAGCCGTACTTTTGGGCAATGTATTGTGCACGCTGCATGAGTAACTCACGTCCAAGAGAGGCCTCACCGCGTTGTGCAAGCACCACGGTGTTGCCCTCCTTGGTGGGGCTAAAGGCCCAAAAACCACCGTCGCCAAAGCCGGCTCGAATGGATTCAACACTTTTGTCAAACTGACTATTTTTACCAAATAGGTTAACACTCATCACGCCACCAGGCCTTAAAAGGCTCTTACAGCCTGCATAAAAATCAGCTGTATCGAGCACCGGTGCATTGGCCTTCTCATCATACAAATCAACTTGCAAGGCGTCCACTTGGCCTCTCCAGTGCTCATGCGCGACCACCTCTTGGGCATCGGCCAAGATAACTTGGAGTTGCTCTGAGTCAGGAGGCAGCTTGAACCACAAGCGACATGCCGCCACCACTTGAGGATTCAACTCGATTGTCGTGGTCTTTAGTTTGAGCACCTTGGCACAAAATTTAGTAATAGCACCCGAACCCAACCCCAACTGCATAGTGCAGAGCTCGGGGATGGCCTCACTTTCAAAAAACAATAACCACGCCATCATGCGTTGCACATACTCAAGATGAATTTCATAGGGCTCTTTGATGATCATGGAGCCTTGGACCCACTCACTGCCCAAATGCAAATACCTCACCCCCTGAAACTCAGAGGTGTTCACGTCAGGCAAAGCTGTTTTGGTGCTCTGCGAGTTGCGAGAAACACGGGGTTGCAAAGAGTTGGATTTGGAAAGACTCAAAACAAAATTCCCTATCAAGATGTAAATAAAACGGGCCTAACCCAGGCTCACCCCAGGCTCACCCCAGGCTCAACCCGGGCACAACCAAGTCTGAATCCTACAGCACAGCCATACGAGGGAACACGCGTCTTACATTGTTGCAACTTTGACGGCTCAACTCCTCCAAGCTCACCCCTTTAATCTCGGCCACCATTTGGGCTATGCGGGGCAACTCTGTGGGACTATTTCGCTTGGGCTTCTCGCCCATGGCTCGCGCGCTGGCCGTGACGTATAACCACTGAGGAGGGATGTCAGGAGAATCGGTCTCCAGCACAATGCTTGTGAGTGGAAGCTCCTTCAACAACCGCCTCAAATGCAAGGCCCGCTCATACGTGAGCGCACCCCCAAAGCCCAAACAAAATCCCATCTCCACGAATTGTTGAGCTTGCACGCTACTGCCATTGCAGGCATGCGCAATGCCCCCAACCGAGCCCACATCTCTGAGACCTTTTAAAAGCGCATCGCTGGAGCGACGAACATGCAAAATCAAGGGCAAGTGGTGTTTTTTAGCCAACGCCAATTGCGCTCTATAAAAGTGCAACTGGCAAGCCCAATCCAAACCAGGCACAAAGCCATCAAGCCCGATTTCACCAAGAGCGACCAAGCGTGGATCTGCAGCACTTTGCGCCAACATCTCTTCCAAGATTGTGAGGTCTTCTTCCTTTGCACCTGGCGTGTACAAAGGATGAATCCCCAACGCGTAGTAATCTCCAAAACGATGTGCCAAGGACTGCACAGCTAAAAAATTGGCCCGTTCTACCGAAGGCAATATGCAGTGGCGAACCCCAAGTTGACGGGCATGATCGCGCACAATCTCACGGTCCAGATCGAACTCACCCGCGTCAAAATGGCAATGGGAATCAATCCATTCCAAGGTACTTTGAGTCATCTCGTTTTGGGTTCCTCAACATCCCCCGCCCCATCAAGCTTGAGGCGAGAGCGCTCCTGACTTCAAGTAAAGCGTCAGATCGCATGCGCTGGCGAGCTCTTGGTCATGGGTGACCACCACAAACGAAGTGCCCAGACTTTGCGTGCTTTCAAGCATCAGCTCAAACACCTCACGAGCAGTTTGTCGGTCCAAGTTGCCCGTCGGCTCGTCAGCCAACACACAAGCAGGTCTGGTCACCAATGCTCGGGCGATGGCAACGCGCTGGCGCTCGCCCCCCGAGAGTTCTGAGGGCTTGTGCATGATGCGAGAGGACAACCCCAATTGATCTAGCAACTCACAAGCCAGAGCTTTCGCGAGAGGCGCCGATTCACGGCGTATCCAAAGAGGCATGGCCACGTTTTCCCACGCATTGAACTCTGGCAACAAATGATGGAATTGGTACACAAAGCCCAAATATCGGTTTCTAAGTTCACCCAAGGCCCGAGGGCCCAAACCTGACAAACGTTGCCCCATCAATAGCACTTCCCCAGAGTCCATTGCATCCAGTCCTCCCAAGAGGTGAAGTAACGTGCTTTTACCCGAACCCGAAGCCCCGACCACGGCAATACTCTGCCCTCGAGCCAAGTCAATATCGACTCCATTGAGGACCGCCACGTCTAGTCCGCCTTGGTTAAATCGACGCCTCAAGTTTTTGCCCTGGAGCACCCAAGGTGTTGGGGTACCTAGTAGATCTTGGGACTGATCTTGGCGATCTTGGCGATCTTGGTCGGGGCGTTGATCGCCTAAGGATGGGCTATTCATAACGTAGTGCCTGAGCTGGGTTGACTCTGGATGCACGCCAACTCGGATAAAGCGTGGCCAAAAGCGACAAGGCCAATGAGATCAGCACGATGGGTGCAATGTCTGCGGCTCGTGGATCACTGGGCATGCTAGAAATGAAGTAAATGTCTTTAGGTAAGAAATGAGCTCCCAATAAATGCTCGATGAAGGGCACGATCACATCAATATTAAGAGCCACGCTCAAGCCAAAAGCAAAACCTAACAACGTACCTATAAAACCCACCAAAGAGCCTTGAACCACAAAAATCAACATGATGGACAACGGAGACGCACCCAATGTTCTCAAAATGGCAATATCAGCCATTTTGTCAGTCACCGTCATCACCAATGTGCTCACCAAATTGAAAGCGGCAACGGCAACAATCAGCGTGAGGATGATGAACATCATGCGTTTTTCCACCTGTACCGCCGCAAACCAAGATTTGTTTTGCCGAGTCCAGTCGCTCACGGAGTAATCCCCCCCCAAGGAACGCTGAACATCCTGAGCTACGCGCCTAGACGCTTGGGGGTCATCAAGCTTTAAGCGCAATCCCGATGGGGCGCTGAGCCTAAATAGGGTCTTGGCGTCTTCTATGTTGATGAGGACCAAGGAGGCATCAAACTCATAGTGACCGGAATGAAAAAGCCCCATGACTCGCAGTTGTTTCATTCGCGGCAACATGCCCGCGGGTGTCACTTGCCCCCCCGGCGAGACCAGCACCACTGCGTCCCCTTCTCGAACCCCCATCGAGAGCGCCAGCTCGTCTCCAAGAATCACACCAAAACGTCCTGGCAATAAATTTTCTCGCATGGCTTGGGGTAATTGGGTGGCAAACTCAGCAACCCCGGCCTCCAGCTCAGGGTCAATACCCCGCACCATGGCCCCCCTCATGTCCTCAGACTTGACAATCAGTGCCTGCTCACTCACGTAGGGGGCACTGGCCAAAACTTGTGGGAACTTCTTCATCCGGGCCTGAATGTCTTGCCAATTCTCAAGGACGACGTCTTGAGTGGAGGCGATCTCAACGTGGGAAACCACAGAGAGCATGCGGTCCCTGACCTCCTTTTGAAAACCATTCATCACTGAGAGCACAATGATCAAGGCCGCCACCCCCAGCGCAATACCGAGCATGGAAACACCCGAGATGAAGGAGATGAAATTGTTTCGGCGTGAGTCACGCTTGGCTCGCGTGTAACGCCAACCCAAAATCAATTCAAAGGCAATGGTGGAGTTTTTAAACATAAGACTTACACTATATTGTGGCATCGTCTGAACGAGTCTTGATGTTGCACAAAAAATATACCTTCAGAATCCCCCCATCTTTTTAATGAACGCTCACGCCGCACTGAACGCTGAAAAAAGCACTGAAACCACCCTGAGCGTGGTGGTGCAAAGTGCCTTATTGAGTGATCCCTCA
Source organism: Limnohabitans sp. (assembly GCA_036821105.1). Taxonomy (GTDB): domain Bacteria; phylum Pseudomonadota; class Gammaproteobacteria; order Burkholderiales; family Burkholderiaceae_C; genus Limnohabitans. Next base: position 8,250 of record DAISKH010000023.1, on the reverse strand, counting down.
GCCCCTCAAAACATCGAGTCCTTACTCAATTGGTTACAAAAGTCCTCCGACTCCTTGAGCCTGAGCCATCTGCGGCGTTGGCTTTCAACCCCATCACTCCAGGGGGAGGCAGCTCGAGTTGAAGCTTCACTTCAAATACACCCCGACTCGGCTTTATCAAGCTGCACAGATAAGGCCTTGGCTCAATGCCTGGGCTTGAACATTGAAGACGGCTTGATGCCGTGGGCATGGCACCACCTCCAAACCCAGTCATTCACCAAAGCTCAGCCGATGGGGGTTACCCCAATGGGAGACCAGCTGAGCCCAATAGAAGACTCGAGCCAAGGTTTCGCCATGGTGAGTTTGTCAAATTGGCATGTAGCATCCGGGCAAGTGATCATGCAGCCTCCTCGCGCCATCACTCAAGCCGAGTCGACACAGGTATTGAACACTTTGCGCCCTTACTTTGTAGGTGACGGCATTGAACTCTTCGAACACACCCCAGGGACCTGGATTGCACGCTCCCCACTTTTCAAAGATCTACCCAGCGCTTGTCTCGAACGGGTGATGGGACAAGACGTCAACCCTTGGTTGATCGGACGAACGGCAAAACCTCATCAGCAAAAAGCCATCCACACGCTCAGAAGACTTCAAAGCGAAGTCCAGATGCTGCTCTACCATCACCCCATCAACGAGACAAACGCATCCCCCCTGAACTCCATTTGGTATAGCGCTACGGGTCAAGCGATTGACGATTGGCCCAAGGCTATTGCAAACCCTTGGAGCCATGAGACGGAGCCTCTCAAAGGAAGCGCCCAAGATAAGCGACTTTGGCTTCAAACGAAAGCCCATACGGCCTTATGGGTTGAGGACTTGAACAATTCACACCTGAACCTTGACCTTTCCTCATGGTGCGAGGCTTTTGAAAAAATTGATGAGGAAATCTTCTCTGAACTCCCGCAGATCAAAGGTGTTAAAAGTGTAGAGGTCGTGTTTTGCGGTCTGAACTACAGCAAACACTGGAAGGTGGTGACTAAAGGTCACGCACCAACCCCAACACACACAACGATTAAAAAGCCCAACGCTTGGTGGAACAACCTCCCCTCATTCACCCGACTGTGGCGCCCCTCCCCATCAGCTTCGGGCGTTGCATCCAGTCTTGAAGATTTGCTGATTTAATCTCTCCATGAAACTCACTGCGCGCTCTATTCCAGTCGAGACGGTCCAACACCTTCAATCGTGTGGCGTTCACCCCTTACTCGCTCAACTCTTCGCCTCTAGGGGAGTGCTCCAAATGCATGAGCTTGACATGTCCTTAAAGTCCCTACTTGCCCCCTCGGGGCTCAGTGGCATTGATGCTGCGGCCCAGCGACTAGCCCAATGTATCCGTGAGCAAGAGCACTTGTGCATCGTGGCCGACTATGACTGCGACGGCGCAACCGCCTGTGCAGTAGGCTATTTGGGCTTGAAGTCCTTGGGTGCGAAAAACGTCTCCTTCATCGTGCCAGATCGGGTCAATGACGGCTACGGTTTGACACCGCTCATCGCCCAGCGCGTTCACGCCTTGGGCGCCAAGGTTCTCATGACTGTGGACAACGGAATGGCCAGCTTTACGGGTGTTCAAGTCGCCAATGACCTGGGGCTGGATGTGATCATCACCGATCACCACTTACCGGCCAGCACCAACCCAGCGGCAGACGTGATCGTCAATCCCAATCAAAAAGGTTGCCATTTCGCCAGTAAAAATTTGGCTGGCGTAGGCGTAGTGTTTTATGTCTTGGTCGCTCTAAGAGCCCATCTGCGTGAATTAGGCTATTTTGAGAACTCTAAAACCCCTGAACCCAAATTGGACACCTTACTGCCCTTGGTCGCTTTGGGCACAGTGGCCGATGTGGTGGTGCTGGATGCCAACAATAGGCGACTGGTCGAGCAAGGGCTCATAAGAATGCGCCAAGGCTTCATGCCCGAGGGGATGAAAGCTTTATTGGCAGTCGCAGGCAAGGAGCCCTCTACGCTTAGCGCACAAGATTTGGGGTTTATCTTAGGACCCCGAATCAATGCGGCTGGGAGATTGTCTGACATGAGTCAAGGCATTGAGTGCTTGATCACTCAAGATAAGCAACAAGCGCTTGCCTTGGCTCAAACACTGGAGGACATCAATCAAAGCCGCAAAGGCATTGAAGTCGATATGAAAGAGCAAGCCCTTGAGTTGGCCGCCTCAATGATGGACGATACTGACTCGCCCCCGCCAGCTTTGTGTTTATTTGACCCCGATTTCCATGAAGGGGTGGTCGGACTGGTCGCCTCAAGAATGAAAGACCTCTACCATCGCCCTACCTTTGTGTTTGCACAAAGCCAAAGCGCTGGAAAGGAGCACTTACTAAAGGGCTCCGGGCGTTCGATCCCAGGATTTCATCTTCGTGATGCACTGGATTTGATGAGCAAAAAGTATCCCGACCTGATCGTGCAATTTGGCGGTCACGCCATGGCAGCGGGCTGCACCATTGAAGAGGATCAACTGGCCACGTTTGAGATTGCGTTTCAAAACATTGCAGAAAAACTTCTGGATTCGCAGTCCCTCCAAATGGAGTTGCTTTGCGATGGAAGCCTAGGCGCTGAGCACTGCACCCCCACAGTGGCCGAACTCATCAAGTCCACCGTCTGGGGCCAGGGCTTTACACCCCCGGTCTTTATTGATGACTTCACGGTCTTGTCGCAAAAAATTGTCGGTCAAAAACACCTCTCTTTGTCACTCAAACTGGGCCAGCAAGAGGTGTCTGGGATTTGGTTTGGCCGAACCGAGGCACTGGCACGCCAAGCCCGATTGGCGTACCGGCTTGAGATCGATGAGTGGAGAGGACAGAAAAAACTCAAAATCATGGTTCAGGCCCACTCTCCAAATTGAAGTGACCTTTGACTTTTTGATGGACACTCCCTTAAAGGCTCAATATCCCGAATTGACTGTGGTTTTATAATAAAGCCGATTAGAATCAAGGTGTGAAATCATCCATTCTCAATGCCGACTTGCATTGCCACTCCGTGGTCTCGGACGGTACGCTTACGCCCGAAGCCTTGGCGCTTAGAGCCCAACAAAACGGTGTGGAGTTGTGGGCGCTGACGGATCACGACGAAATTGGCGGTCAATTTGCGGCACAAGCTGCAGCCAAGTCCATCGGACTGTCCTATCTCACAGGAGTCGAGATCTCGGTGAGTTTCGCGAGCAAAACAGTGCACATCGTGGGACTGGGCTTTGATCCCGAGAATGCACAACTGAAATCGGGTCTCCAAGCGACACGTGGCGGTCGGGAAGAACGTGCCAAAGAGATGTCCCAACAATTGGAACGGGTGGGTATAGCCAATGCCTTTGAAGGTGCATTGCAATACGCTGGAAACCCTGACCTCATCTCTCGCACCCACTTTGCCCGCCACTTGGTTCAAACCGGGGTGTGTCAAGATACCAATGAAGTGTTTCGAAGGTTTTTGACTCCTGGCCACCCTGGTTTTGTTGAACACCGCTGGGCAAGCTTATCTGATGCCGTGATGTGGATCCGGCAAGCCCGGGGCGTTGCAGTGATTGCTCACCCGGGACGCTATGGCTTTACCCCCAACGAAGAATTTGCGCTCTTTAACGAATTCAAAGCGCATGGGGGCCAAGCCGTCGAAGTGGTCACCGGGTCTCACACTCCAGACGAATACGTTGAGTACGCCGGTATGGCCAAAGAATTTGACCTCGCCGCTTCTAGAGGGAGTGATTTTCACTCTCCCAGCGAAAGCCGAATTGACTTGGGCTCATTGCCTTGGTTACCGGGTGAGTTGACACCGGTGTGGGAATTATTGGAAGACAGGGTGCTGTGAGCGAGCTTGTAACCCCTGGGCTTAGTCAAAGGCGCGCTGAAAAAAGTCAACATGGTCTCTCCAACTCCATGACTCGGCTTAGCCCACGATGATGAGCGCCAAGGCACAAAGCATCGGTTTTACGCTCCTGGCCATGGGTTGCATTGCGGTGCTTGATACCACCAACAAAGTCACATTTGCCACAGTACCTCTTTTGATGGTCTTGTGGTTCAGGTATATCTTTCAGGCCTTGGCCACCACTGGCTTTGTGTTGTCTAGCGAGGGGGTCGATCGCTTGACAACACAACAACCCCTCTTACAACTGCTACGGGGTCTTTTGCTTTTTGGCTGCAGTTATTTGGGCTTTAAAAGTTTAGAGCACATTGCTGTGGCGGAGTTCACTGCTATTGCCATGCTCACGCCTTTACTGGTGACGGTGTTGGCGAGAGTTGTAATGAAAGAGCATGTGAGTGGTTTGCGTTGGCTCTTCATTGTGGGCGCACTTTTGGGAGCCTTGGTCATTGTCCGCCCCGGCGGTGGTATTCCTGCCCACGCCACCCTCTATCCTTTGTCCATGGTCTTGACCTACGCCAGCTTTCAAATTCTCACCAGCCATATGGCCAAAACAGAACACCCCTTGACCATGCATTTGTACACGGGTTGGGTCGGAACGGTCTTTGCCAGCATATTGGTGGTGGGTTGGTGGACCACCGATTTGGCAGCATTGGACTGGGCCAAACTGTGTTTGGTAGGTCTGTCTGGCACCTTGGGTCACTATTTGCTGATCTTGGCTTATGCACGAGCACCCGCCTCCAGCATCACGCCTTATCTCTACAGTGCTATTGCTTTTGCAACCCTTTTGGGCTGGGTTGTTTTTGACCATGTGCCTGATGCTTGGGCCAGTGCGGGTATTGGACTCATTGCTATTTGTGGTGTCGCCTCTGCCTATGTGGCACAACACGCGTCAAAACAAACCCAAGATTTGAAACCACAACCGCAGCACAAAAAAGAGGAGCATCATGCTTGAAAACGGGTTGACCTTAAGCCATTTCAAACGCTGCATCTCATGGGTCACCAACGCGGCTCGGACCTGGTGTTGGGTCATCCTCACCACCTGGGTTTTTTGCGCCCATACCCAAGCCTCAGCACAAACCAGCCCTCCAAGCGAGAGGATGACCTGGCCAGATAAGCCAGTTCATATCGTGGTGCCCTTTGCACCCGGTGGTGGAACAGACTATGTGGCCCGGATCACCGCCAAAAAATTAGCCGAACAATATGGTCAGCCTTTTTTAATTGAGAACAAACCTGGCGCTGGAGGGACTACGGGGAGTGACTTGGTGGCCAAATCCAAGCCTGATGGGTATACCTGGGCCGTGGTGAGTGCTAGCCACACGATCAATCCCAATTTATACCGCAGCTTGCCCTACAACACCTTAAGAGATTTTGAGGCTGTGAGTTGCTTGGTGAGTGGACCCGCGCTATTGGTGGTCAACCCAGAGATTCATGCTCAAAACGTGCGCGAGCTCATTGCCTTGGCCAAGGCCCGGCCTGGGGCATTGTCGTTTGCATCCTCTGGCAACGGCTCACCTCCGCACCTGGGAGGCGAGCTCTTTATGGCCATGGCTGGCGTAGAAATGGTTCACATCCCCTACAAAGGCAATGGTCCAGCCTACAACGATTTGATGGGATCGCAAGTGAGCTTAATGTTCCCCAACATTGCCACCGTTTTACCCTTTGTTCGAGCCGGTAAGCTCAAAGCCCTGGCCATCACCTCCAAGCAACGAAGCTCCATCGCGCCCGAAATCCCAACCGTCTCCGAGTCCGGCTTGCCGGGTTTTGAGCTCAATTCTTGGTTTGGACTACTGGCCCCTAAGGGCACCTCTAAAAGGCTAGTGCAGCAACTCCAAGAGGACATTGCACACATTTACAAAGACGAGCAATTCCGTCGTCAATTGCTCTCTCAAGGGGTGGAGCCTTTGGCCAATACCCCTGAGGAATTTGAGGTGCAAATTAGAAAAGAAATTGACTATTGGTCCAACTTATTTAAAACCCAGCACCTTCAAGCCGAACCTTAAACTCTAAACCCACCCCAGCCAACGGCGAAGTCCCTGCCCCATCACCATCTCCAAGTCCTCGCCTTTTAGCCACGGCAATTGGGTGGTAAAGAGCTCAACACACTCAAGGTAGCTACTGGTGAGTCTAGACAAGTCCGAACCCCAAAACATGCGTTCAGGCCCAAACGCCTCAAAAGCTTGCTTGATATAGGCGTGCAGAGGCTTAAAGGGCCATGGCGCTTGGGTGTAGCAAGGCAGTGAACTGCATTTGACAGCCACGTTGTCAAATGCAGCCAGGGTCAATAGTTTCTCAAAGCCATCGAACGCCACCTCATCTTTGGTGCCCGGCAAGAGTGCAAAGTGATCCAAGGTGAGCTTTAAGCCCGGGTGTTGTTGTGCAATCTCTCCCGCCAAGTGAATGATCTTAAAGGGACACGTCATCATGATGGGTACGCCGTGTTTTTCTGCAAGAGGCCACAACCAGTTCAAGTGACCCTCGGTCAGTAAGTGCTCAAAAGAGGGGCGGTGAAATGTGAAACGAAGTCCCAATTGACCCGGAGTGTCTCTCCAAGTTCTGATGCGTTCAGGACTTCTAGGGTCCAGGGGGTCGAGCCGGCCCATGACGGCATAACGCTCAGGGTAAGCCTGTGCAGCGGCCAACACCACATCATTGCGCTCACCCTCCCAAGAGGGGGGCACCAAGATCGCACGGGACACGCCAGCCTCTTGCATCTCTAGCCACAGACTCTCGGCCGTGATGGGCTCTGGGCGGTGGGGTTGATGACGGGCTGGCCAAGGACGCTCGGGGGTACTGGCGGCCCAGATGTGCACTTGAGAGTCAACGATGTCTAAATTCATGGAGAGAAGCTCTTTTCTTTAAAACGTGTAAAAGTGATGTGATGGATAAGTGAAGTAGTGGAGTAGGATAGAACCATTCATTGTCCATCCATCTAAAGCATATTGCACTCCATCTCTACCCAATTTCATAACCCCATCCAAGTTCATTGACCATGGAAGTTTTTTCTGCCCTTTTTTGGATCGCCTGCCTCATTGTGCTCATGCCCTTGATTGTGGGCCTATTGATCATTGGCTCACAAAAGCCCGTGCACCTGATTCATAAAGAATCTGGCTTGGTCAAAAAGGGTTACTTGGGATACAGCTGGAGTTACTTGTTTTTTGGCTGGTTTGTGCCTATTTTTAGAGGCGAATTGGGAGTTGGCTTATTGCATTTGGCCATTACCCTTTTCTCAGCGGGCTTATCCCAACTCATCTTTCCCTTCATCTACAACCGTCAACACATGACCCGGTTACTGCTGAGCGGCTGGCAGCTCGATACTCAAGATCCCCGTTATGAATGGGCCAAGATCAAATTGAATATTCCGTACTGATGGCCCATTGAAGTGCCTTGAGTGGCTTCACACTTCTTCAATACAACCTGCAAACCCTTGGCCTGAGCAGCTCGTGGTTTGCAGTTTCAAGCTCAAAAGTTTAGAACTTATAGCCCACGCGAAGTACGTACTCTGTGGGGTTAATGGTCAATGAGCCCGTGGTGGTCGTACCTGTGCCCACAAAAGTGGCATTGGTCTTCAAGGGAACGTAGCTCACGGAGCCGTTGATGGACCACTTCTCATTCAAACGATAGATACCGCCCACGGTGTACAAGGGTGCCACGCTGGAGCTGAGAGAAGAGGATGTTCCGCCCAGACCATTGACCAAGGGGTCAGAGGTGTTCACACCCACAGAGGTAAAAGAAGTGGGGGTGAAGCCCAACCCCACATAAGGCCTAAAGAGGTCTTGGGGTGTTTGGAAAAAATACTTACCCACAAATGAGGGGTAGAGTGCTTTGGCTGAGGCAGCACCAGGATGGGCACCCGAGGTGAGTTGAACATCGACCGTCATTTTGGGTGGAATACCAATGGTGGCCTCCAGCCCAAGGTTGTCCGTGAACATGTGCAATACACCCAAGGTCTGCGTGGTGGTGCTGCCAATTGAGGCCTTCGCGCCATTGAGTGCAGGTGTGAAAACAGGCGATGCTGGTCCCACAGAAGTCAATGGACTGATGGAAGCGCTGGGGTTGATCGAGGCAAAGCCGACATTCAAAATCCAGTCGCCTGCGCTTTGTGCTTGGGCGCCAGTGATTGCGGCAAGACTCAAGGCGAGGGCGAGCGTGTTTCGCGCGAAATGGTGATTGGCCATGGGTGATTTTTTCATGAAGTACTCCTTTTTTGCGCCTCAGATGCTATCAGACCCAACCTACCAATTCAGTTCAATAGAGAGGGGGTTTTTACTAGTGTGATCTTTTTGTGTCGAAACCCTATAGCTTCGAAGTGACTTGCTTAAGAGAGACTTGGAGACAAAAAACCGACGGGCTTTGGGCGGGAGG
>DAISKH010000022.1:0-30897 GCA_036821105.1 Limnohabitans sp. | reverse complement strand
ACAGTTTGGGTGAACCAAAGGCTTGGCGAGTGAGCAATCGATAAGCCCATGTTTTCCCCGTTGCCCCCCAATCTCGTCACAAAACTGCAATTGGAAATATTCTCAATACTGGTGAGCATGAGTTTGCAAGCCGCCATCCATGGGGTTAGGAAAAAACCAGGATTACTTTTCATCAACTCTTGGATGAGGCGAATTTGATCACTTGTAGCGTGACAACTTTGAAGTCTATGAAGTACTTCTTGGCCTAGGGCTTGCGTCGCTCGTGCAGTACTCGAGTGCAATTCATCTCCGCCATTCAACCCCAATACGGCACAATGAAAGAGATCAATCGGAGTATCTAGAGCTGCGTTCATGAGAGCGTTAAGTTCTGTGTCTCTGAATGCTAGGGTGCTGAGCACCTCACTGCTGTTGGTTCCAAATCTAATGTCAGCCCCTACGCCACTGGAGAGTGGGGAGTAGCAAGCTAGAAGGTCACTTTGGGCGTCATTGACACACACTAAGGTGGTCTTGGGGGTAATGGTGGCAGCAAGAGGTGTGACGCAACGATAGTCCTGGGCAGGCTTGAGCTCAATGTGCCCATCTTGTAAGAGGGTCAATGCCTCTTGTTCACTGCTAGCCCAACCTTCATAGAGGGCTGATAAGACAATGGAGGACTGGACGGTTTTGGGTAATTGAAGGATATCGAGAAAGGGCGGTCCAGCATGCAAAACAGTGTGATTTTTGAGACCCAAAACCGATTCGGCACTCCCAACTGCGGTGAGTTGAGGCCTAACTTTAAGTAGGCGATCAATGGCTTGTTGATTTGCCTGACGGTTCAGATGACCGAATTCATTCATAGGAGTTTTCGGTGGGTTTGGGGGTCGTACAGCTCTAATGCACTGTTAGAGTTCACTGGGATGTCAGCTCGGCTCTTGATTTCAAAACACCCATGATGGCTTTGACAATGCCTGCGTAGCCCGTACAGCGGCATAAGTTGCCGGCCAACTCTTTACGAACTCGGGCCTCATCCGCAAACGGAATTCGCAAAACGATATCTCTCGCTGTCATGAGCATGCCTGTGGTGCAATACCCGCACTGAAGCGCATGTTCTTTGGAGAATGCTTGCCTGAGCTCGGTCATGACCTCATCGTTTTGAAAATCCTCAATAGTTCTCACCTTTTTAGAGTCACAGGTGACGGCCAGTGTGATGCATGACCGAGAGGGTGCCCCGTCAATCTCTAGAGTGCAAGCTCCGCATACTCCGTGCTCGCACCCCAAGTTGGTACCGGATAAACGCAAGTCCTCTCGCAAAAAATCAGCCAAACTGGTGCGAGCTTGGACGATTCGCTCAACGCTTTGGCCGTTGACTTCTAAATTCAAGACGATGGGTTGCATGGCGTTTGTGTATTGATAGGGAGGTCATTAGGGGACATTCGGGGGTCATTGCATTGCCATTTTGATGGCGCGAATGACGGCGGTTACATGGTTTTGAAGCTCAAATTCGTCTGCCTCTAAGCCCATTTCAATTAGAGTTGCTTGAATCCTTGCCTTGTCCATGCTGCTTAAGAGTGGCTTGGCTTCATTGATCAAAATAGGAGTGGACGTCGTTGCGCCCAACACGATGCGGTGTATCGACTGACTCTCGATCGATAAAACAGCCGCAATTGAGCGTGCAAATTCGCCAGGCTTTTGACAAATCTTGTAGTACCCCCATTTGGCATCGGCCGGAAATACAGGGATGGTGATGCTGGTTAATATTTCGTGCTCTTGGAGCTGCGTGGTGAAAGCCCCTAGCATGAAATCGCACGCTGCCAGTTGACGCCTTTCAATCCTAGAGTTTTCATCAACGTGGTACATCTCGAGCCTGGCATCCAAGACCATCATGGTGCTCACCCAATCGGCGGCTGGGTCTGCATGGCATAAACTGCCCCCCAGTGTGCCTTGATTGCGAATTGCTCTGTAAGCAATGTTGGCTGCAACATAGGGCATAAACCCATGAGTGACGTCAGGAATCACTTGATCTTCGATTTGAGCATGGGTCGTCAAAGCACCCAAGGTCAGCTTCGACTCTTTCAGATGATGGGTCTTGAGCTCACCGATGCGTTGAAGACTCACCAATTGATCGGGCTGAGCTAGCCTTAAATTGAGCATGGGCCCCATGGATTGGCCGCCACCCAGAAATTTACTGTAACTAGGGGATTGACTCTGGAGCTCCAAGGCGTTGAGCAAAAGCTCAGGCGCTGTGAATTCAAATGCGGCAGATTTCATGGAGTTGTTGCTCCTGCATGAATTTCTCGAGAGATGTGGCTTGCTTTTGCTTTGGACAATGAAGAGAGAATTTTTCGTGGGGTGATGGGTAATTCCGTCATCTCCACTCCCCAAAGACTCAAAGCATCATTAACCGCATTGGCGATGGCAGCAGGTGGCCCAATAGCACCTCCCTCACCAATGCCTTTTTGCCCAAAACTGGTGTAGGGTGATGGAGTTTCTAGATGGATGATGGTGGGCGTTGGAACCTCGGTTGCCCCCGGTAAACAATAGTCAGCCAAGGTGGAGGCTTGGGGTTGACCTTGCTCATCGTAATTCATCTCTTCATAAAGTGCTGTACCTATGCCTTGGGCGAGACCACCGATGATCTGTCCCTCCACAATCATGGGGTTGACCATGACGCCAGCGTCCTCTGCAATCACGTAATCCAAAATACTCACTGCTCCCGTGCTTGTGTCCACGCTCAGCGCAACAGCATGACAAGCATAGCTAAACGTGCCAGTATCAACTTTGGGCTTATAGCCAGCGGTAACCTCTAGTCCCGCAGGATCCACATCGGGGGGTAGTCTTTGGGGTTGACGGTACCAAACATGACAAAGCTCCGCTAGGGTGAGACTTTGTTGTCCGTCGGAGCTTTGTATGCATTGGTTTTTAATGTGCAACTCTTTAGGGTCAATGTTCAGTAAATGACCGGCAATTTTGGTGATTCGCTCAAGTAGAACTTGGCATGCCTGTGCCACGGCACCACCGGACATCACCATGCAGCGTGATCCCCAAGTTCCTGTCGAATAAGGTGTCATGGCGGTGTCACCATGCAAAACCCTCACCCGATCGGGATCAATACCCAGAACTTCTTGTGCGACTTGCGCCAAGGTGGTCTCTAAACCTTGACCGTGTGAGTGCGCACCAATGCGCAACTCAAGTGAGCCGTCAGGGGTCATTCTGGCGTGACACTGTTCGTGCCCAGGCACCATAGGGATACCCCAGCCGTGATAAACCGAAGTGCCGTGAGCGGCTTGTTCGCAGTAGACAGCTAAGCCCACACCGATCAATGGTTCATCCGAATCTATTTTGTTCTGACGCTGTTGTAGCAGACGCCATTTTTTGATGTCTAGTGCTTCAACTGCTTTCTCAACGGCCAAATGGTAGTTGCCAGAATCAAAGTGTTTACCTGTGATGTTGTCATAGGGCATTTCTTCTTGGGAGATGAGGCTATTGAGTCTGAGTTGATAGGGCTCAATGTTCATCTCTTTTGCCATGGCGTCCATCATCACTTCTAGTGCGAAGCACACATCCGTTCTGGCCACTCCACGGTAAGGCAAGATAGGAGGTTTGTTGGTGGCCACAGACCAGGCCGTGCAATCATAGCCTTGCATTTTGTAGGGGCCAGGCAAAATGGAGACGACTTGAGCCGCTTCTAGGCATGCTGAAAATGGATACGAGGAGTAGGCTCCCGAGTCCACTGTCGCCTCACACTCGATCCCCAGTAGTCGGCCTTGATCATCGCCGTAGATCGTGATGTCGTACGCATGCTCTCGACAATTGGCATTGGCCGTGAGTTGTTCTCTTCGGTCTTCAATCCATTTGACCGGTTTACCCAAGTGAATACTCAACCAGGCTAGACATATTTCTTCAGGCAACAAGATGCCCTTGTAGCCAAATCCGCCGCCCACATCTGGAGCAACCACGCGGATACTTGCTTGATCAAGACCCAAGCATTCAGACAAGCCGGCACGGTTGATATGCGGCATTTGTGCTGCGCTATACATGAGTAATTGCTCTAGACGGTCATTCCATTGACACACCACACCTCGACCTTCCATGGGAGACATGACTTGTCTTGCCGTTTTCAACTGTTTGGTGATTTTGTGTTTTGCAATTGACTGAATATATGAGAGGTCCCCCGTTTTTTTGCTGGTCAAAAATAAGTTGTCGCCCCAATGCTCATGAACCAGAGAGGGTGGGGAGGTTCGAGCTGTGATCATGTCTACAACACTGGGGAGCTCATCGTATTCCACCATCACTTGCTGAGCGATATCTTCGGCCTGAGCACGTGTGGGGGCCACACACATGGCCACCATCTCACCGACTTGACGAACCTTATCTTTGGCCAAAGGCCATTGACTGCTGGATTTAAATCCTTCCAACTGTGTTTGAGCTAAGATGGGTTTGACGCCTTTGAGGTCTTGCATGGTGAAGACTTGGCTCTCCAGTCCTGCTGGTTTCACTATTGAGCGTAAATGCGCATGCGCAACACTGGAGCGCACAAAGGCAACTTCTAGCATGCCCGGTAAATGAATGTTGCCCACATATTCACCACGACCGGTCAAAAATCTTTTGTCCTCTTTTCTCTGGAGGCTGGCACCAACGCCAGTGGGTTTGTTAAGGTTGAGTGTGCTCATGCGGCCAACTTGAACTCTGACAATTGGGGAAGAACACTTGCATTGGAGGAGTAATAGACACCTTGGCGAAGACAAAATTCGGGAGTGAGGAGTCGATCAGTCTTCACCTGTGTTCCCTCGTTGTCGCTGAGCCACCATTGGCCACGGTGATCTTTCAAGACGCTGATGTCAGCCGTACCGCCTACCTTTAAGTGTCCCACCTCATCACTCAAGCCTGCCATCGCTGCTGGCGCTGTGGTGACCATGGGGATAATGTCTTTTAGTTTGAGACCCAAGGCCAACATGGCTGTCATGGTGGAGACCAACGAAAACTTGACGCTGCCTGCAAACATGTGTTCAGAGTCGGAGTGCTCATCAGGGGTGCCTGCGGGTTTGGGGATATGGCTGTTGTAGCCATGTAAATCTGCGCCCAAGGTATCGGGGACGATGCCTGCATCCAATGCGATACGCGCCATCTTGAAGCTGAAGTGAGAGCCGTGTCCTACATCGATTTTGAGGCCCTTTGCAATGGCTTCTTTAACGATAGGGTGCACTTGGCCTTGCCGATTGACAAAACCGCCGGGGTGACGGGTGAAGGGATGGGCCAAGATATCACCAGGCTTTAATAGATTGACCACTTGCTCCAAGATGGTGTCAGCATCAACGCTGTGGTCTACGGCCTCAGGAACTGGCCAGAGTTGACCAAAATGGATATACAAGGGTAAATTGGCCTGCTTTGCAATTTCTGAGCATAACTCCATCACGGTCATACCCCACCTGGCAAAGCCCCCCAACTCAGCGTGTGCTTTAAAGCCTTTGACAATATCGGGGTTGGCCATGGCGCTTTTTACAGTCGCATCGACATCCAAGCAGTCTGGTTTGTACAAAGACGGGTAATAGTGGCCCTCAAGCCCGCCCACCAAATAAGAGGATAAAAACGCGACCACCTTGCTTTTTTTGGCTTCAACGACATGGCGTCTAAAGGCGGGTAGGGTAATGCAAGATGGACCCCCTTGGTCAATCAAAGTTGTGACACCGGAGTAAACCCCAGAGAGATCGGCGTCTACTCCAAAACGTCCAGTGACCAAATCAAAGACATGGGCATGTGTATCAATGAGTCCGGGTAGAACCAAATGGTCTTTTGCTTGAAGAGTTTGCTTGGCTAGACTGGGATCAATGTGAGGAGCTAACGCTGCAATCTTCCCGTCCTTGATGGCGATATCCATGACCGCATCGAGATGTTGGGTCGGGTCTATCACATGTCCGTTTTGCAACAAGGTGTCATACATCATGAAACTTCCAAAAAAAATGCCTAAAGCGATTAGAGATAGGCTGCTTTAAGCAGCCGCTTCTTCCCAAATGGAGACTTCAATCGGGGTAGGCTTAAATCCAGCAGCGGCATTGTGCTCTTGAGGACAATTAGAGATAACGGCAATGATGGGCATCTCTGCTCTGAGTAAAACATGGTCTCCAGGCTTAGAGGTGCTGGGGACAATTTCAACCTCACCGTGTGCTCCAACTGTGACGCGCATGAACCAATTGATGTTGGAGACGATGTCTGCGCTGGACATGGACCATTTCGCCAGTTCAGCAGTGAAATTAGCACGACAACTTTGCGTCTTGACAACACCGTATCTCACGTAGTCAATTTCATTGCTACAGCAACCCGCCAACGTGTCATGCAAGCCACAGGTGTCTTCAACGACGGTGAACATTTTTTTTGCAAGATCAGAATAAATGACGTGATTTTTTTCAACATAAAGCGATTTATTGAGCTTGACCGTGTTGGGAATGTTGAGTCGATCGATTGGGAGTTCAGCTGAAAAACACAAAAAATCAACCGCCTGTTGCCCCTCAAGATCAATAATTTTCAAATACTGCCCCTTCTCAATTCTTCTTGACCAACGACCTTTGGCGGCAATGACTTCTTGATACACGGGTGTGGTGGAGATGGTGGCGGTTGTCATTCAGCGATTTCCTCAGTGTTGAATTGAATACCAGATTGATCTAGTTCAACAATTTACTTAGCATAAGTCGCGCCAATTGTTTTTTAGCAAGATGGATTTCTAGTTTGTTTTTTTAAGAATAGCTCTTGCCATTTGAGTCCTTTGGCTTTGATTGACTTTACTTTTAGTAGGGGGTAGACCGTTTATCAACGTGACTCGCACCAATGAGGTGATATTTGTTGCACCAAGATGGGAATAAATATTTTAAAAAGCACCAAAATAATTTTTATGAAGCTCTAACGCATATTGAAGGAGTTACTGATAAAGAATCACAAAGAGGCGAATTAGTGAGTGGGTAAATGTAATTCAAGCTGTATTCAAGCTGTATTTGATCGCTGGCACATCAATTGCTAAAACAATAATGCCCGCTTTGTCTTTGGCCAACAGAGAAATGTCTGCGGTCCATGTCATAGGGGGGTATCACCGATAACTGTATTCCTTGCCCATTGTTATTCCATTCTTTAAAGGAACCTAAATGTATTCACGCTCTGTTAACTCCAGCCTCTCTCAAGCCAAGCCCAGTGCATTAAAGAGAAAACTCATCAAGCTTGGTGGTTTAGGCTTACTGCTTTCGGTGGTCTCTTTTGGGCAGATGCAGTTGTCACAAGCCGCAAGCCTGGAGGAAGTGAAGGCCCGGGGTTATATTGCAGTTGCCACAGAAGATGACTTCAAGCCATTCGAATTTGTTGAGAATGGAACACCCACAGGCTTCGATACCGAATTGCTCGGTATGGTGAAGAAGAAAATTTCAATCGACATTAAGCAAGACATCATGCCCTGGCCAGGAATCTTGCCTGGTATCACAACAGGAAAATATGAGGCTGCGGTTACTGCCGTGTTGGTCACATCTGAGCGCAAAGGGACCTTTGATTTCACTACCCCAGTGGCTGAATCAACAACCTACTTCGCCACTAAAAAAGGCTCAAGCATCAAGTCCAGTGATGACTTGGTGGGTAAGGTCGTGGGAGCTCAAACGGGTAGTGCAATGCTGGGTGACTTGAAGGCACTAGATGCAGAGTTGAAAAAGAAGCATGGTGGCAGTGGTATCAAAGAAATTGTGGAGTACCAGTCCTATCCAGAGGCATATCAGGATGTGGGGAATGGTCGTCTTGATGCTGTAGCCAATACCCAGATCAACTTGAATTCTTTGATTCAGACTCGACCCGATATGTTCGTTTTGGGTGGCAAAGTGGGCAATCCAGTCTATATCGCCTGGGCTTTGAAAAAGGGCAACACAGGTGTACAACAACTCTTGAATGGAGCCTTACTTGACCTTCGTAAGAGTGGCGCAATGTATCAACTACAAAAGAAGTGGTTTGGTGCAACGTTTGAAGCGATGCCACAGTCTGTCAATTAATTTGAGTTAATCTTTGTGAACGCCTATGACTATTACAGTATTTTGCAGGGCGCCATCTTTACGGTGTCCTTGTCAATTGTTAGTTTGGTCATTGGCGTTCCATTGGGACTGGGTTTTGCTTTGATTCGATGGGCTAAGGTTCCGTTTTTTAAAGATTTGGTCCAAGCTTACGTCAACGTCATCCGGTCTTGTCCCACCGTGACGTTGGTCTTACTTATCTATTACGCTCTCCCCGAGTTCGGGGTCTCTCTCAATCCTTTGCCTGCAGCAGTGCTTGCGCTCACGTTGAGTACCACGGCATTTAACTGTGAGATTTGGCGAAGCGCATTGGTTGAGTTTCCCAAAGATCAACTCGACGCTGCACATGCCTTGGGATTGAACCGTTTGATGCGCATGAGATTGATTGTTTTCCCTCAAATCTGGCGTTCAAGTTTGCCCGGCATATTCAATGAAATTACCTTGCAAATCAAATCAACGCCTGCTGTTGCGGTTATTGGCATCGTTGAAATCACACGTGCGGCATTGAGAGTTGGTTCAAACACATACGAGCCGCTTCCGCCCTTTATTTTTGCGCTGCTGATTTATAGCTCGATCGTCTTTGTCTTTTTGAAACTTCAAAAATACTTTGAAATTCAAATGAAAGAAAAGGGCTACATCTGATGCATGACTTTTTGATCATTTGGGCGCACATTGACTTGGTGTTCACAGGTCTGATCAATACACTCATTTTGATTGTGCTTGCTGGGGTGATGTCAATTTTATTGGGACTCATCTTGACGCCTCTTCTGGTGGGCTCCAATAAGGCGCTTGCCACAATGGTTCAATGTTACGTTGACGCCATGCGTTGTGTGCCTTTTTTGTTGTTTGTTTACTTGATTTATTTCGGGCTGCCAACATTGGGTTTGAGGTTATCGAGTTGGACTGCAGGTGCTCTTGCTTTGGTGCTCTATAACACGGCCTATATGGCGGAATTGCTTCGCGGGGCTTGGTTAGAGTTGCCACCTTCCATCTTGGAGTCTGGTCGTTCTTTTGGCTTTACGGGTTGGGGCTTGTTGCGTCACATCATGGTGACTCCGATGCTGATTAGGGCATTGCCTATGATTGGTAATCAATTGATTCAAATTCTCAAAGACAGTGCTTTTTTGACAGTTATCGCTGTCAAAGAGCTTACCCATGAGCTCAATGGTATTCAATCGACATACTTCATCCCATTTGCTGCTTTCCTCACGGCTTTGATCTTGTACTGGATTATTTGTATCTTGATGGAGATGGTGATGGGTTCATTTGAACAATTCGCTGTCTTGCGCAGGCCCTAAAAGAACAATACCTAGGAATATCTATGCACGAGAATTTTCAGACGTCAGACATGGTTCTACAAATCAACGGAATATCCAAAAAATTTGACGAAAAAACTGTTTTGCATGACGTCTCTTTACAAGTTAAAAAGGGCGAGACCATCTGTTTGTTAGGACCATCGGGTTGTGGTAAATCTACTTTGCTTAGATGCATCAACTGGCTAGAGACACCCGATGCTGGTAGTATTCACGTGACTGGTGTTCGTATGGGTGTTAGGGACAATGGTGTGGTGAAGATGAATGACCAAGACCTGTCTCAAATGCGTGCACGAATCGGTATGGTTTTTCAAAGTTTTGCACTCTGGCCTCACTTGAGTGTGTTGGACAATGTGATGTTATCTCCAATTCATGTTCAAAAGCGTGATAAAAAAACAGTTCGCGAAGAGGCGATGCTGCTTTTGCAAAAGGTAGGCTTACAAGATCATTTTGCGCAATTCCCTGCCAAGCTCTCAGGTGGTCAAAAGCAACGTGTTGGAATCGCAAGGGCTTTGGCCATGAAGCCTGAGGTTCTGCTCTTGGATGAACCTACCAGTGCACTCGATCCCATGCTCGTTGGCGAAGTCTTGTCCGTCATTCAGTCTCTCGCACAAGAACAAGTGACGATGGTAATTGTTACGCATGAGATGCAATTTGCCAAACAAGTCTCAACTCGGGTTGTTTTCATGGATCAGGGACATGTGGTTGAGACTGCTACACCGGATCAATTTTTCAGTCATCCGGCAACAGAAAAGGCACAAAAATTTCTGACACGTTTTCATGGTCTTAACCATTGAGATTTGAGATGGTTTGAGTTCCTTGAGCTCAATAACGAAGGAGATTCTTTGATGAAAAATGCTATGACTCAATATGTTGCGGTGGTCTCTAAAGCGATTGAGTTGGAATTGAGCGATGAGCAAATCGAGCGAGTCGCCATGCATTTGGATAGAACAAGGTTGTTGTCCAAAGACTTGATGTCCTTGAAATTGCCTGCAGAGCTCGAGTTGGTAGAGATATATGCCCCTTCTGACTATCCAATTGATTTGCCTACACGTTGATTGAGACAGACATTAATTACTAAATCATTTTTTGATGAAACATACCATTCGAGACCAAATTGAGATCCAGATTCAAACGATCGAGCGTTTGGATCCCATGATCAATGCCTTTACAGCCAAAACATTTGATCGTGCACGACAAGAGGCCACCCAAGCGGACCAGTTAATCAACTCGGGTGTGAAGGTCTCCCCGTTGTGTGGTGTGGCTTATGGTGTTAAAAATCTGTTTGATGTTCAAGGCGTGACGACCGTGGCTGGGTCGAAAATTTTGGCCAATGCGCCTGCTGCTAAGAGCGATGCGGTGTTGGTAGAGCGTCTACAAAAAGCGGGTGCCATCATGTTGGGTTGTCTCAATATGGATGAGTTTGCTTATGGCTTTACCACAGAGAATACCCATTACGGCCCCACGCGAAATCCACATCGTCTCACTTGTATTGCGGGAGGTTCTTCGGGTGGCTCTGGTGCGAGTGTGGCTGCAGGCATGCTCCCCTTGAGTCTTGGCTCGGACACCAATGGATCAATCCGTGTTCCCTCATCGCTGTGTGGTGTATGGGGGATCAAGCCTACTTTTGGCCGCCTCTCTAGACGTGGCTCCTATCCGTTTGTCAATAGCATCGATCACTTGGGACTTTTTGCCAATAGTGTTGAGTTATTGAGTTCGAGTTATGACGCAGTTCAGGGACCTGATCCATTGGATCCTGGGTGTGTGGCTGCGTCGATTCATGAAACGCAAGCAAGTTTGCAGCAAGGAATTAAAGGCCTTCGGATTGGAGTATTGGGGGGGTATTTTTCCGAAAACTCCTCAGAGGCAGCGCAGGCAAGCGTTGAGTTAGTGGCCAAGGCTTTGGGGGCAACTGAGATTGTCACCTGGCCCGATGCGCATTTGGCCCGTGCGGCAGCATTTGTCACCACAGCCAGTGAGGGGGGTGTCCTTCACTTGACTGAGCTTAAGCGCCAAGCGCAAAATTTTGAGCCTTTGTCAGTAGACCGCTTCCTTGCGGGGGCACTCCAACCTGTGGAATGGTATTTAAAAGCTCAACGCTTTCGCCGGGCGTACCGAGAAAAGGTCAATGACTTGTTCCGTGACTGGGATATTTTGTTGTGTCCAGCAACACCCGTGTCAACCATAGAAATCGGTACCGATTGGTTGGTCATCAACGGTCAACAATTGCCTGCGCGAGCAGCCATGGGCCTTTTGACGCAACCCATCTCCTATGCCGGTTCGCCCGTGGTTGCCGCTCCAGTTTGGCCAGATTCAGCCCAGGGTCTGCCCCTTGGGGTTCAAGTGATTGCACCTCCTTGGCGAGAAGATTTGGCTCTGAGGGTTGCTTATTTCTTGGAGCGCTCTGGGGTGTGTCAAGTCAAGCCAGCTAATTTGAAATAAGGCCTGATCGTTGAATCAAAGGTGTGGAGTTGGCCATTTCAATTCAATGCCAGTGCGCTTGGTGAACGCGCTTAAATCGTCTGGTGTGTCTAGGTCTGTGACGTAATGTAGATTGTCACAATCCAGAGCCATCACTTCCTCTTCGTGCAGTCTCCTCCAATCTCGAACACCCATGTCGTTGGAGCAGGCCAAAATATCCTCCCTTGCTTTGCCACTTATTAGCACAGGGTTGCCTGGTTGATCATTCACTCGTGGATAAACCACCGAGGTGGTTTTGCTGCATTGCTCATAAAAGTGGATGAGCTCACTGATATCTTGAGTTTCAATCAGCGGTTGATCCGCCAAGGCCATGATGATGGCGTCGTGGTTGGGCATGAGGTGGAGTAGCCCCAATCGTTGTGAAGAGACTTGGCCAAGTGAAGGCTGAGGATTGTCAATGAATGTGACTGGAAAATCATCTAGCGCAGAGCGAACCTCTTTGCTGTAGTGACCCGTTACGACAACCAAATCATCCACTCCGGCATCCAAAAGCGCCTGTGCAATTCGAACAATCAAGGCCTGCCCATTGATTTCAAGTAAGCACTTGGGACGGTATCCCATTCGAGAGGCGGAACCCGCGGCTTGAAGAACGGCACCTAGTTGCATAATGATCTCAGTCTCGGAGGCGATTTATTCAGTCAACAATATTCAGTCAGCTGTAATTTTCGCGGCACTCACCACGGATCTCCAGCGGACCACCTCTTTTTTGACCAAATCCGCAAGGGCTTGAGGTGTACTGGTTTCTACCTCTGCACCTTGGTCCTCAATTCTCTTTTCGTTGGCCTTGTCGCTGAGCACCTCATTGAGCTCTTTGTTCAAGAGTGTGATGACGTTTTTTGGGGTTTTTGCCGGTGCAAATAAGCCATACCACTGGCTGATATTGACGTTGGGCACGCCAAGTTCTGTCAGTGTTGGAATCTCTGGCATCACAGAAGAACGTTTCTCGCCTGCAATCGCCAATGCACGAAGTTTGCCCGCCTTGACTTGAGGGTAGGCGGTGAAGAGACTTGGAAACATCACCTGTGTGGTACCACCAATCGTATCGACCACTGCAGGGGCAGAGCCCTTGTAGGGGACATGGACCAAGTCTACTCCTGTGGCCAGTTTGAAGAGCTCACCTGCCAAATGGGGTGCCGTGCCTTTGCCAGCTGAGGCGTAACTCATGGTTCCAGGTTTGGAGTTGATGAGCGCGATGAGCTCTTTTGGGGTCTTGACGTTCAACCCCATTGTGGTGACGAGTAGAGTTGGGGAATTAGCAACTAGACCAATCGCTTCAAAATCGGTGGATGGGTCGTACTTGAGCTTTTGCAATGCTGGGTTGATACCGTGCGTTGCAATGTAGCCAAAGAGAATCGTGTGTCCATCAGGGGTTGCGCGTGCAACAAACTCGCAAGCGATCGCACCATTGGCACCTGCTCGATTGTCCACCACCACCGATTGACCGAGCTTGGTGGACAAGCCTTGAGCAATGATTCGGGCCATGGCATCGTTGGCTCCTCCAGGCGCTGTGGGCACAACGATGGTCAACGTTTTACTGGGAAATGTTTGCGCCTGAGTCCATGAAGAAAAACAACTCAATCCAGTAGTCAGGGCAAGTGCTAGAGAGGTTTTAATAAATAATCTGGAATGTGGTTTCATGGTAGTCCTGGTTGTGAAATCATCTTGAAGTCTATGGCTTCATCAAAGGGGGCAAAACTTTTATTTGGGGTAAAACCTGTTGGGACAATGTCCCAAAAGACCCAAACATACAAACACCCAAACACCCAAACACCCAAGAACTCAATCATCCACTTGCGACGATTTATTCAATAATCTCTTGTCATACGAGCGGGGACCATTGATCAAAAAACGTCACCGAGAGGTGATGTTCAGGTTTTATTCAATTCTACTGAGAAATTACGCTCTTCAAGCTACATTCTTCTCCATTGGCCGCCTCCCACTTGAGTTGAGCTAAGTCATCGATGGTGTCGAATGCTAAGGGTAAGCCACAGGCGAGATGGATTTTTAATTGGATATGATTTTTTAAACAGAGTGGCGATACGTTGAGATATAAATTTTTTTTGATAAATCGAGGTCAAGGATGATTTTTGGCTTGATTGGATTGGGGCGAATGGGGTTAGCTGTGGCTGAAAGGCTTCAGTCCCAAGGTTTTGACGAAATTGTGGTCTGGGATAGAAATCCAGAACGCTTGCGTGTGGCCGAACAAATGGGGTTGATCGTTGCAGAGAACGCGCAAGAAGTCGCGCAAAGTGCCTCGATGATCATGTCATTGATCAACGATGATGCAGGGGCTAAGAATTTGTATTATGGTCCTCAAGGGTTGTTACAAGCCTCGGTAGACGGTAAATTATTCATTGAGTCCAGCACGCTCCAGCCGCAAACGGTGCGCGAGTTGAGTGTTCGCGTCCAGCAAATGGGAGCACAACTCATAGGTGCTCCCTTCATGGGCACCATTCCCACGGTCAAAGCCGGCCTGGTATTCATCCCTGCTGGTGGTCGATTGCAAGATATCGAACGCGCTCAACCTGTATTGAGTGCACTGAGTGTTAGCGTGAAGCACATGGGAGCTGTGGGCAGTGGCCACGCCATCAAACTGGTATCAAATTTGACTCTGGCCGCCTATATTCAGTCCTTGTCCGAGGGTTTGTCTTTGGGCTTGGGTGAGGGGTTGGAGATGGGGCAAATGCTTGAAGTGTTGGCCATGGCGCCCACTGCCAATGCTTGGCTTAAGAATAAGAAGAATGTCTTGATGGGTCACAAGGACGACACAACACTCGATATCAACAACCTTCGCAAGGATATGACCAATGTTGTTGCGAGTGGCTCTGCCTTGGGTGTTCCTATGGGGCTTTCTAGTGCCTTGGTCACCAGTTTATCGGGTGCGGTGGCTGCTGGAGCGGGGTTTGAGGATATTGCCCATTTGCCACAATTTTTCATCGAGCAAATGGTTCAAAAACCAGCCTGAGTATTTCCTGAGTGAGTAAGCTCTTGGCTGACTGTTGTGGCTAGTCGGCATAAAACGGGCTGCATGAAAATAGGCCCTCTTCAATGGGCCCTCTTTAATAGGCCTTCAAAAAAGCCTGAACTTTTCAATCCATCAATGAGTCGATATAAAAAAAGCCCTGTTATCCAACAGGGCTTCAATGGGGTTTTTCAGTCTTTGTTTAGACTGACACAGTTTTGCCCCTCATTTTAATTGACTTGCATTTTGACGCCAGGAGCGGCCAAGTTCTTGGGCCAAACCATGAGCCATTGTCCATTTTGGAGTTGCTTCACGTGCATCAAATCGTCTCCATAATTGAAAGGTCCATCAAACCTCACCTTGCCCACCACTGAGTCGACTTGGTTGGTCTTGAGCCATTTGGCCAAAACTGCATCATCCAAACTCTTGGTCGCAGTCACTGCAGCTTCAAGCATTTGCCAAGCCACGAAGGAGCTGGCTGCTTGGACCTCCACTTTGGTGTAAGGTAGTCCTTCTGCTTTGGCCTTGAGGTCAAACGATTTGATCAAGGTCTCTGCACCTTTGTTTTTGGTAAAAGGCGCGTGCTCTTCAAAGGGAGAGATCGCAAAGGAGCCTTGTCCCTCAGGTGCTGCCGCCAAAATGCCGGGAGAAGGGTAGACGTGGGTGTGAAGCGGTGGTGTGTAGTCAATCTTTTTCATCGCCTCTAGCACTTGATTGCCTTCGGCACCAATGTCACCAATCCAGACCAAATCTGGCTTTGCATCTTTCACGCGAGCGGCAATGGCAGAGAAGTCTCGGTTGCCAAAGTCCCATTCCAAATAAAGAACCTCTTTGAGTCCTCGTTGCTTGGCCACCTCTCTGGCACCCGTTGACAAGAAATACACTGAGGGAAATTTGCTGGTGATGATGGCGATGGTTTTGGGTGCTTTCTCTAGCGACGCCATCGCATCAAAGACAGTATTGGGCACCGTTTTCTCGGGATATGATCCCAGTGCCCAAGCAGGAAATTGCTTGTCATATTTTGCCTGGCTTGGGATTCCGAAGGTATGGTGAATGAGAAGCTTGTTGTTGCGCTCGGCCACCACCATGGCTGACAAAATGGCACCTGTTGCGTAGGGACCCATCAATAGGTCAACTTTGTCGCTGTTCAAGAGTTGCTCATAAAGGGTGCGAGCCAGTTCAGGCTTGGATTGGTCGTCTTTAAGCACCCATTCAACTTTGCGGCCCAAAAGGCCTCCTCTTTTATTAATATCTTCAATGGCAATCTCGCCTGCCAGTTTGTGCACAATTCCCGTAGCGGAGAGTGGTCCTGTCAGTGCCAAGGTGCTTCCAATGCGAATGGGGGGGTTGGCTTGCGCAAAAGCCAGTCCGCCCAATAAGCTCAAAGTCACACCGACTGCGAGGCTGACCCATTTGGCAAGTCTGTGGCTTATTGATGTTGAGTTGCAATTCATTTCAATCCTTTAATAGAGCATACTTCAGCATCGCATTTTAAAGATCATGGTTTGCTTGGAATCGGTAATTACCCTTTGGCGATCAAGCAATGGATATCAAATTCAGAGGTCAACAGCGTGAGGGGTTGATCCTTTACACGTCAACCTCTTTA
The DNA here is from genome assembly GCA_036821105.1 of Limnohabitans sp. GTDB lineage: Bacteria > Pseudomonadota > Gammaproteobacteria > Burkholderiales > Burkholderiaceae_C > Limnohabitans. The sequence goes on along the minus strand of DAISKH010000022.1, from coordinate 14,526 downwards.
ACTTCGTGTGGGTTTAGAGTGGAGTCAGGAAAGTGTTGAGTCAAAACCCGAGCAACGTCACTGCTGACTAGTGAGTAGAGTCATCATTTTGAGTCTTGAAGGTCAACTGTAAAATGACTTTGAATTAATCCTCCAAGTCATAAACATCATCAAAGGAATTTTATGAGTGACAATTTGTCAGCAATACTCAAGAATAATGTCATTGAGAAATTGAGAGCCAATCAAGTGGTGTCCTCCATGACCGTGAAATTGGTGTCCGGTATTGAGATTGCTCAAATTGCAAAATCAGCTGGTTTTGACTCCATCTATATTGATTTAGAACACAGCAGCTTTTCGCTACAAACCACAAGCCAAATTTGCATGGCTGCGATGGCCATTGGTGTGGCTGCTTTTGTGCGCGTACCTGATAACTCCTCTCAATGGATTTCGAGGGTGCTTGATGGAGGTGCCTTGGGCGTGATTGCGCCTCACGTACAAAGTAAAGAGGAGGCGCAAAGAGTTGTCTCCTATGCAAAGTTCCCCCCATTTGGGGAACGTTCAGCTGCAGGAGTGCTCCCCCATTTACATTTTCGCGCCTTCCCGGCGGACAAAGCGTATCCCGCACTCAATGCCAACACCATGGTCGTGGTTCAATTTGAAAACCAAGTGGCACTCGATCACGCTGACGAGATCATGTCGGTTGCTGGTGTAGACATGGTGATGATTGGCTCCAATGACATGCTGGCCGACATGGGGATTGCCGGTCAGTATGACCACCCCCGGCTCAAAGAGGCCTATGCTCACACCATCGCCGTTTGTCAGAAATACGGTAAATTTTGTGGAGTGGGTGGCTTATCCTCAAGGCCCGACTTGGTTGCACAATTTGTTCAAATGGGTGCTCGCTATGTGTCCACGGGTACTGATTTGGCGTTTTTATTGGCCGCAGCCACAGAAAAAGCCAAACAAGTGAGCAACTTGAGTCTTTGAGGTCCAAGCTGACTGGGTTGATATTTAAAAGCCAAAGAGTCGGTTGGGGTTGTCGACCAAAATCATTCTTTTTTGCTCATCGCTCTCGCACCAGCGGTCCAAGAGATTAAAAAGTGCCACTGAGCTGTGCTCGCCAAATGACAAATGGGGGTAATCACTTCCCCAAATAATGCGGTCACCTGCGCTTTGGATCAAGGCCTTGGCCATGGGGTCTGCATCTGAGTAGTGAGGAACTTTGGACATGCGGTAAATGCCAGTGAATTTCACATAGGCCAAGCGCTGTCCTTCACTTAATAATTTCAACAATGCTTGAAAGCCTGGAGCGTTGACGCCGTCTTTGGCTAGATTCATTCCCATGTGAGCCATGGAGAATGGAATCGTTAATCGTTTCATCACGCCTAATAATTCAGCAGTGAGCCATCCCGGCAGTAAGAAATCGAGGTGCCAGCCCAAGGTTTTACATTTTTCAGCCAAAGTCTCGATGCGCGGGGTCATCGATTGAGCAAGTCCCGCCTCATAGGGGTGGACTGGACTTACATTGATGCGAATACCTCTGACTCCCAAATCATGCAAAGACTGCATGTGCTCAAGCGTGACGTTGTCCTCCAAGTCCACAACGCCGCGGCAGTGATCCGTGCCCACTACTCGCATGGCGTCCAACATGCAACTGTTGTCTCGTGCGTAAGCGCTGGGTTGTACAAATACAAATCGGGTGAGCCCTAAATGCTTGGCCAGTTTCAAATACTCTTCAAGGGGAGCGTGTGGGGGGGTGTACCTGAGATCTCCTCCGTAGGGGTATTGGCCAGCAGCTCCGAAGACATGAAAATGTGCGTCACAAGACAATGGTGGAGCCGTGAAGAGGGGTTTCTCAGAAGTATCAAAGGACATGGTGGTGCGTGCTCAAAGGGGCAATTAAATGGTGGGGCTAGGGCGTGATTGAATGGAGTGACACAATGGAGTGACTCAACGAATCATGGCACTAGGGAGGACCCCGTTGCTCAATGAAAGTGTAAGGTCTTGGGTTACTGAAGCAACCAAAAGATCATTGAGTTGAGATCGATTTTAGCCCAGCTTTTTTGATCACCTCGGCCCACATGGTGGACTCATCATGCACCAAGTTGCTGAATTCAAGGGGGGTATTACTCACGGGTTTCACGCCTGCTGCGGCAAAAACTTCTTGTACCTTGGCTTGGGTCAAAGCATGGGCAACCTCTTTTTGAAAACGATCGATGATGTCTTTTGAAACCCCACTGGGTGCCATCAAGCCAAACCAGTACATCATTTTGTAATTGCTAAATCCCGACTCAGCGAAGGTGGGTACTTGCGGTAAGAGTGGATGGCGTTGCATGCCACTGACTGCGATACCTTGTAATCTTGCATCCTTAATAGAGGCCTGGGCCGAGCCTACCGATCCAATGGCCAAGTCAACCCGATCGGCCGCCACATCGGTGATGGCCCCAGCAATACCTTTGAAGGGGATGTGCGTGAGTTGAAGATTGTTTTGGGTCAAAAAGGCCTCCATGGCCAAATGGGCCGAAGAGCCAATCCCCCCTGAGCCGAAAGTGAGTACCCCCTGATTTTTTTGTGTGAATTGAACAATCTCCCTCAGGCTCTTTAAATTCAGACCTGGCCTGGCCACCAAGACCGCAGGAGATTCCGCCACGAGGGTGACTTGGGCCACGTCTTTGACAGGGTTGTAGGGAAGTTTGTCGTAAAGGGCGGTGGACACTGCAAATGAGTTGTCCGTGAGCAAAAACGTATAGCCATCAGGTGCTGATTTGGCCACTTGGTCTGTTCCAAGCGTACTGCCAGCACCTCCCTTGTTGTCTACGATCACGGTTTGGCCGAGTTGCTTCGATAGCTCCACACTCAGCACCCTTGCCGCAGTGTCGGTGAACGATCCTGGGACAAAGGGCACCACGATTTTGATGACTTTATTGGGCCACGTGTTGTTTTGAGCTGTGGCGCTCAAAGAGAAGACGCTTAAGAACGCGCTACAGATTAAAAGGTGTTTGAATGACATGGGTGTGTTTGAATGATGCGTTGATACAAAACTATTTGGAGAGTAAAAAAATAAGCCGCTCCATGCGGTGGGCGGCTTGGTTAGTCGGTGTTGAGGCTTACATTCATTGCGGTTTGATATTGGCCAATTTAACGACGTTGTTCCATTTGTTTTTTTCGGATTTCACGAATTCTGCAAATTGCTCAGGATTTTTCCCCCCAGTCAGTGACCCAGTGGTGGCAAACAAGTCATGAACCTCTTGACTCGAGAGTGAAAACACCAATGCCTTATAAAGAGTTTGAATCACTTCCTTGGAAGTACCCGCTGGTGCAAAGAGCCCATTCCATGCGGTAGTCTCCATACCGGATAAGCCTGCCTCAGCCATGGTTGGGATTTCAGGAGCCATGGGTAGATGAGCTGAGCTGGCCACTGCAAGAGCCCTGATCTTTCCATTTTTGATCAAGGGTCCCAGTACAGACCACACACCGAATCCAACGTCCAAATGACCGGCAATCAAATCGGGCATTTCTGCGCCGGGTGATTTGTAGGGAACCTCCAAAATTTGTATGTCCGCTGCAAGCTTTACACGCTCGCCCATCAGTTGAATCAGTCCGCCTGATCCGCCTGAGCCGTAGGTCAGTGCGTTGGGCTTGGATTTGGCGAGATCAATCAATTCTTTCAGACTTTTAGCCTGAACACTGGGATTCACCACCAAGATCAAAGGGCCAGATTCGATGTCACCAATGGCGGGTAAGTCCTCTGCCAAACGGGTCCCTTTCTCTGCTGTGAAAACATCATTGAGCAAGTTGCTGATGTTGGCATGCAAAAGGGTATAACCATCGGGGGCTGCCTTGGCAGCTTCTCTTGCACCAATGGCACCGTTGGCGCCGGGACGGTTTTCGATGATCAAGGGTTGGCCCAAAAACTCACCCATCTTGGGGGCGACTTGACGCATGCGAACATCAGGCGCTGAACCCGCCGTGGCCGGCACGATCACCACAATGGGTTTTTTGGGGTAATTCTGAGCTTGAGTGGCCGGGGCGAACATCGCCAGCATCACTAGGCAGGATAAAACCCCTGACGACTTGACGGCTGAGCGTAATGGGTTGGAGATAAAACGCTTCATGACTGACTCCTTGAGAGGTAACTCCAGTGGGGTGAGAATTGCTGCGAGGCGTTCACACATGGGTGACATGGCAGGCAATCGTGTTGAGCTCCTCGCAGCCCTGCTCAGTGACCACGACGGTGCCACCAATGTTCACGCGGTGACTCTCCCAGCATGCATTGGGCTCAAAAGCAAAGACCATCCCTGGCTCAATCACCGCTTGGCGAATCGGTGCAGAGGGTTTGCCCATGAAGGTTACGCCCAAATTCAATTTTTCAGTATTCACTTGACTCCTACCTGCCAAAAAATGCGGTGAAATGGAGTGAACCAGTGGTGTGTAAGCCCAGTGACCTGAGGTCTTGAGGGGCTCCTCCATCGCTTGCACCAACTCTTGAAAGGTAATACCTGGGCGCAGTGTTTTGATGCCTGCATCATAGGATTGACGAGCCACTTTTTCACACCCTTGGTTGATGCTGTCAATGGGGTCCAATGCGACTGTCATCTGAACTTGGACCTCTTGATTGCCACACATGGGCATGAGTTCTGTTTGAAGCAAATCACCGCGTTGGAGCACTCTAGGTGGCTCTCCCCGTGTGCTCCACCTGGGCGGTCCCCATGAGAGTGTGGCAGGTCCTGAGTTCATTACCAAAGCGGGGTACCTCAAGCCAATGCCAAATTCGAGCATGGCCATGCAGGCGTGTGCGAATATTTTTTCTTCGCCGACCCCTGGTTTGGCCAACTTGGCCACCACCTCGCAAGCAACCTCCGCCGCATGGGCGGCATATCGTATTTGTTCCAATTCCTCGGCTGACTTCACCAGCATCAGGTGACTAAAGAGTTCTGAGACGTCTTTAAAATTCGCTTTGGGCAAAGACTCCGTGAGTTGCATCCAAAAGTTGGCTGGAATAGCGCCATAAGCCTCTGTGGGCGCTTGTGAGGTGAGCCCCACAACGCCCAAGTTTTCTTGATCCAAATGAAGGTCTTTGAACCACTCGGCCACAGCATGTCCGTTGGTGGCAACTCTGTAGTCCGGGATCCAGAGTGCATGTCCTCGCTCTTGGGACCACCTCGCTCGCATCACACGTAAGTGCGCCCAAGTGATCACGACCGGATCGCCCTCTAAGGGGAATAGAACGCAGCCCTCGTTGTAGTCATCGCTCAGATAGCTCTCATACATCTCTCTTGAGCGAAATCCAGCCACCAAGAGTGCCTTTAGATGATGCTCTCGCATCAAGCCCCTCACACGAGCCCATCGGCGATCGCGTTCTTTCAAGCTGAGCTCTGGCGGATGGACTTGACTCATAAGATTGCCTTTGGTTTAAAAATGTTAAAAGACAATTTTTAATTCAACTGAGTCTTCTTTTCAATAGCGTTTATCCCCATTGAGGGGAACTGGGGCTCACTGCAAAGGGAGCCATTAAAAGTCTTCGTCCAAAAGAAAAACCCCTGGTTTTGTGGACCAGGGGCTTACCGAGACAAAAGATTTGTTAGAGGATCAATTGAAAAATGCTTTCAATTTTTCAGTCCACCCGCCTTCATTGGGAGAGTGCTTGACCCCGCCTTTTCGAAGTGAGTCATCCAACTCTTTGAGTAACTTTCTTTGGTGCTCCGTGAGCTTGACGGGTGTCTCAACCGTGATGTGGCAATAGAGGTCACCATTAAAGCTTGAGCGTATGCCTTTGATCCCCTTGCCCCTTAAGCGAAATTGTTTGCCTGTTTGCGTGCCTTCAGGAATATCAATTGCCGCTTCCCCTTGAAGTGTGGGGACTTGGATTTCACCCCCCAGTGCAGCTGTCGTAAAACTAATGGGCACAGCGCAGTGCAGGTCATCCCCATCGCGCTCGAAGATATCGTGTTTGTGAATTCGAATTTCAATGTACAAATCGCCCGCTGGTCCACCATTGGCCCCAGGCTCACCGTTCCCAGTGCTCCTGATTCGCATGCCAGAGTCGATACCCGCTGGGATCTTGATCTCCAGAGTCTTTTGCGACTGAATCTTTCCTTGACCACGGCAGGGACTGCAAGGATCAGAGATAACCTTGCCTGCTCCTCGGCAGTGGGGGCAGGTTTGCTGAACGCTGAAGAAGCCTTGGCGCATTTGCACGGCACCCGAGCCACCGCAAGTGCCGCAATTCTTGGCCGATGTGCCTGGCTTGGCGCCCGATCCATGACAGACCTCACAGGAGTCCCAACTTGGCACTTGGATCTGTGTTTCTTTACCCTTGGCCGCTTCCTCCAGCGTGATCTCCATGGCGTAATTCAAGTCATTGCCACGGTAGACTTGTCTGCCCCCTTGTTGACGTCGGGCTTGACCGAAGATGTCTCCAAAGATGTCTCCAAAGGAGTCTCCAAAGCCACCGAATCCAGCGCCAGCACCACCGCGCATGTTGGGATCCACCCCAGCGTGACCGAATTGGTCGTAAGCACTGCGTTTTTCTGAGTCAGAAAGCATTTCATAGGCTTCCTTGACCTCTTTGAATTTAACCTCGGCTTCCTTGGCCGCCTCACCTTGGTTGCGGTCAGGGTGGTACTTCATCGCCAGTTTGCGATAAGCTTTTTTAATCTCTTCCTCGCTGGCTGACTTGCTCAGGCCGAGAACTTCGTAAAAATCGCGTTTTGCCATGATGTCTGAGTGTCCTTGTTGAACAACAAAGCCGCGCCCACCTCACAGTGAGGCTAGGACGCGGCGTGCTTGCCGATATGGCTAGTGGGGCTTAGCCTTTTTTAACTTCTTTGACCTCTGCGTCAACGACGTTGTCATCCTTAGCCGCTCCCGCATTGGCAGCACCATGTGCCCCGCCGTCATGGGGTGCGCCACCAGCCGCTTGGGCTGCCGCGTTTTGAGCTTGCATGTCAGCGTACGCTTTCTCCCCCAATTTTTGACTGACCGTCATCAAGCTCTCTGTCTTGGCTGTGATGTCATCTTTGTCTTCAGACTTGAGGGCTTCTTCCAATGCTTTACAAGCTTTTTCAATCGCTTCCTTCTCAGACGCATCAAGCTTGTCACCATGCTCAGTCAAACTCTTTTGAACGGAGTGCAATGCCGCGTCGCCTTGATTTTTGGCCTGAACGATTTCAAGCTTCTTCTTGTCTTCGCCCGCATTGAGCTCAGCATCTTTAACCATTTTCTGAATCTCTTGCTCAGACAAACCAGAATTGGCTTTGATGGTGATCTTGTTTTCTTTACCCGTACCTTTGTCTTTGGCGCCCACATGCAAAATACCGTTGGCATCAATGTCAAAGGACACTTCGATTTGAGGTGTGCCACGACTTGATGGGGGGATACCTTCAAGGTTAAATTCGCCCAACATTTTGTTGCCCGAGGCTAGTTCGCGCTCACCTTGGAAGACTTTGATCGTCACCGCCGGTTGGTTGTCCTCTGCCGTTGAGAAGGTTTGAGCAAATTTGGTGGGAATGGTCGTGTTTTTGGTGATCATCTTGGTCATCACACCCCCTAAGGTTTCAATGCCCAAGGAGAGTGGTGTAACGTCCAAGAGCAGAACGTCGGTTCGATCGCCTGAGAGCACCTGACCCTGGATGGCAGCGCCCACAGCAACGGCTTCATCAGGGTTCACATCTTTTCTGGGCTCTTTGCCAAAGAACTCTTTCACCTTGTCTTGAACCTTGGGCATGCGAGTCATACCCCCCACCAAAATGACGTCATCAATTTGGTCCACACTCACGCCCGCATCCTTGATCGCCATGCGGCAAGGAGCGATGGTGCGTTCAATCAATTCATCGACCAAGGATTCCAATTTGGCACGATTGAGTTTGATGTTCAAGTGTTTGGGGCCAGAGGCATCGGCCGTGATGTAGGGCAAATTGATGTCAGTGCCAGCAGACGAGGACAACTCAATTTTGGCTTTCTCCGCAGCTTCTTTTAAACGCTGCAAAGCCAACACGTCTTTGCCTAAATCTACGCCTTGTTCGCGCTTGAATTCAGAGATGATGAAATCAATGATTCGTTGGTCAAAGTCTTCTCCGCCCAAGAATGTGTCGCCGTTGGTTGAAAGCACTTCAAATTGCTTTTCTCCATCCACGTCGGCAATCTCAATGATCGAGACGTCAAATGTGCCGCCACCCAAGTCATAAACTGCAATTTTTCGATCGCCTTTTTCTGTCTTGTCTAGACCAAAGGCAAGCGCAGCAGCTGTTGGCTCGTTGATGATACGCTTGACCTCTAGACCGGCAATGCGTCCCGCGTCCTTGGTGGCTTGGCGCTGGGCGTCATTGAAGTAGGCTGGGACGGTGATCACAGCCTCAGAAACGGTCTCGCCCAAGTAGTCTTCAGCAGTCTTTTTCATTTTGCGAAGCACTTCGGCGCTCACTTGAGGGGGAGCAAGTTTTTTGCCGCGCACCTCAACCCATGCATCGCCATTGTCAGCTTTGGCAATGGTGTAGGGCATCAAATCGATGTCTTTTTGGACTTCTTTTTCTTCGAACTTGCGACCAATTAGACGCTTGACGGCGTACAAGGTGTTTCTGGGGTTGGTCACCGCTTGGCGCTTTGCAGATGCGCCGACCAAAACCTCACCATCCTCTTGGTAAGCGATGATGGATGGGGTGGTTCTTGCACCCTCAGAATTCTCAATAACGCGGGTGGTGTTGCCCTCCATGATTGCAACACATGAGTTGGTGGTTCCCAAGTCAATACCGATGATTTTGCCCATTTTGATACTCCGTTGATCGTGAGATTTGAGTTCCCACGCTTAATATAAAAAACTGTTGATTTTGATATGGGGATCAGTTGAATTAAAACAAGCCTGACCCGAAAAATTGAAAATGCTGAGCTCGGTTCACATCAAGCTGCTGCGGTGACAGTGACCAGGGCTGGACGGAGGATTCTGTCAGCAATGGAGTAGCCCTTTTGCAAGACGCTCACCACCGTGTTGGGCGCTTGGTCTGCGCTCACAACACTGATGGCTTGGTGTTGATGGGGGTCAAACTTCGTGCCCGGTGCAGGGTCAATGGCAATCACTTTGTTGCGCTCCAAGGCGCTCTTGAGTTGACGAAGCGTGGCCTCTGCACCTTCTTTAATTTGTTCTGGGGTGGCCTCTTTGATGGCCAACCCGGCCTCCAAACTATCAATCACCGGCAACAAGCTCTCAGAGAAGGACTCTAAGGCGAATTTTCTTGCCTTGCTGACTTCTTCGTCTGCCCGGCGCCGAGCATTCAACACCTCGGCCTGTCCTCTTAAATACTGGTCCTGGAGTTCACTCACTTTGGCCGTGAGAACCGCGACATCGGCCAAAGCCTTGCTCAATGGGTCCTCAAGTGAGGCATCGACCGAGTGGGGGGCTTGGGAGGAATCCGACGCATGAGCTTGCTGCTCATGGGAGGCGGGTGAAGATTCGGGCGCGGGTGCGGCAGGGTCAAGGGGTTGTGACTGATCAGACATGGTGAAGATAAGGATGCGGATATAAAAACTGAACTCAACCATCAATTGAGGGCAGTTTGGGGTATTTCAAGAGGAAATTATTCGATTTACCCCACAATTTAGGTATTTGTGTGGGCTTTTTGGGCCTAATTTGCCCAATTAACTGAAATTTGGCTTTTGCTATTTTGATTTTGGATGACTGTGGGAGGCACCAAAATGGTTCACTCAGCTAAGCCATCTCCAAGTTAGAAATAAACGCTTGGCCAAGATCGCGGAACTATGGGGGGAGCATTCCACCCAGTTTGGGTTTCCCCACTGGGTGGAGTGTCCTTCAAGGGGGGGGCTTAATGGCCCCAAATTTCCTGAGCGGTCTCGATGACTAGTCTCAGTTTGTTGCGCTGAGCTTGAACGGCGATGTTGTTGCCGTGAACGGTACTGGAGAAGCCGCATTGTGGCGAGAGTGCCAATTGCTCAATGGGGGCGTATTGAGCAGCTTGGTCAATTCTTCGTTTGATGTCGTCTTTGGTCTCCATGGTGTCAAATTTGGTGGTTACCAATCCAAGAACCACAATTTTTCCTTTAGGGAGATACCTCAGGGGCTTAAAGTCTCCACTGCGGTCGTCGTCATACTCTAAAAAGTAAGCGTCCAAGTTCATCTCAGACAAGAGGGCTTGGGCCACGGGCTCGTAGTTGCCCGATGCTGCATGGGTGCTTTTAAAGTTACCACGGCACAAGTGCATGGCCAAGGTCATGCCCTCAGGCTTTTGCGCGACCACTTTGTTGACAAAGGCGGCGTAGCGGTGGGGGAGCTCATCAGGGTCATCTCCGCGTTGCAACGCAGCTTGGCGCATTTTGTCATCGCACAAATACGCCAAATTGGTGTCATCCATTTGCACATAGGTGCAACCCGCCGCTGCCAGTGACCTCAATTCGTCCCCGTATGCCTTGGCGACATCGTCATAAAACTGTGGATCAAGCTCGGGGTATGCTACCTTGCTGATGCCTGCACGTCCGCCTCTGAAGTGAAGCATGGTGGGGGAGGGGATGGTGACCTTGGGTGTGCTGCCAGCACTGACATTGGCCTTTAAGAACTCAAAATCTGCGCGCTGAATATCTTTTGCATGAACGACTTTGTCCACCACTTTGATCACGGGCGGCGCCAACTCTTCGCTACCGTCGGGTTTTTTGATGGTGACGGGGATGTCAGTTTTCACACCGCCCAGTTGCTCTAAAAAGTCGATATGGAAATAGGTCCTTCTGAACTCTCCATCGGTAATACTCTTGAGTCCAACATCCTCTTGGAACTGGATGATTTCTTTGATGGCTCGGTCTTCGACTTCGCGCAACTGTTGGGCGTTGATCTCGCCTTTGGCTTTCTGTGCTCGGGCGGTGAGCAAGTACTCGGGTCGTAAAAAACTTCCCACATGGTCAAAACGGGCGGGCAAGATTTTGTCTAAAGGCATTGACATGGTGACTCCACAATTTAAAGTTCGGGAATGTTAAACCAACTTTCTTCTCGATTGCCCCAAGAGAGGCAGTCGATTGAAAATATTGTTGATTGAAGGTAACTTAAAAGTGCTCAATTGTTTGTGTTTAATAGAGAGTGCTCAATTGAGCGATCGGCATTTGATTGTGTCTAAGCGAGTTGCTCAAAGACTTGTCTTTATAGTTCAAAAGGTTTGATTTCATTGGTTTTTTAGACTCTTTTGATTTTTGTAATTGATTGGAGTGCTCCCGCGACTAAAATAAAAGCTTCATGAAAAATTCCTCAATACTTTTTATTTTCTCAGGTACCCCGTCATGCTAACGCTCTTATTTGATGGCGTGGCTTATGGCATGCTGCTGTTTGTCTTGGCCGTGGGACTGTCGATTACGCTGGGTCTCATGAACTTCATCAACCTTGCCCACGGCTCATTTGCCATGGTGGGCGGTTACGCCATGGTCTTATTGTCCAAGCAGTTGGAGATACCATTTTTAATTTGTTTGCCGTTGGTGTTCATCACAGTTGCTCTTTTGGGCGCCTTGTTGGAGTCAACACTTTACCGGCATATGTACCGTAAAACCCATTTGGATCAGGTGCTTTTCTCCATTGGGCTGGCCTTCATGTCGGTGGCCGCAATGGATTTTTTAATGGGCTCGTCTCAACAAAATATGGATTTGCCACCCTGGCTTCAGGGTCGAGAGGAGTGGGGGCAGGCCCCTTGGGTGCTTGGAGTCGGTCACTACCGACTCTTCATTGTGGTGGTATGTGCGGTGCTCACCGTGGTGCTTCAGCTCATTTTGTCAAAAACTCGATTTGGCTCTCAACTTCGCGCATCGGTTGACAATCCTGTCGTGGCTTCAGGTTTGGGAATTCGGGTCAACCGTGTTTTCTTGATCACTTTTGCAGTGGGGTCTGGCTTGGCTGGGTTGGGAGGCGCGCTCGGGGCTGAAATTTTGTCCATAGAACCGCTTTTCCCTTTGAAATACATGATTTACTTTTTGATTGTGGTGGCCGTTGGGGGAACATCCTCTATCACGGGTCCGCTTTGCGCAGCTGTTTTTTTGGGGGTGGCCGATGTATTTGGTAAATACTACATTCCCCAATTGGGGGGCTTTGTGGTCTATGTACTGATGATCTTGATCTTGCTTTGGCGCCCTCAAGGCCTTTTTGTTCGAGGCTCCAAATGATGACATCTGGAACACCTGGCTCAAAGAGTGTGTTGGGCTTGAAGAGCCAAGCCAATGTCAAGCCATGGGAGTGGCTGGGCTTGGTCGCCTTATTGTCATGCCCGTGGCTTTTTGTCTCCCACGCCATGCTGGTCAATGAAATAGCCATCACCGCACTTTTTGCCGTATCTTTGGATTTGATTTTGGGCTACAGCGGCATAGTCTCCTTGGGGCACGCAGCTTTTTTTGGATGGGGTAGTTATAGTGCTGGCTTGTTCGCAAAGTTATGGATACCCGACCCGCTCATGGGCTTATTGTTTTCTGTCTTGACGGGCGGGATTCTTGGTTTGGTCTTTAGCTTGACTATTTTGCGAGGAACTGATTTGACACGCATCATGGTGACCCTGGGCGTGTCGTTGATTGGGTATGAGTTAGCGAACCGTTTGAGTGGTTTGACTGGGGGCGCTGATGGCCTCCAAGGAGTGTTGATGGGCCCGGTGTTGGGCAAATTTGAGTTCGATTTGATCGGTCAAGTCGCTGCAACATACTCAGTGTTAACCTTGGTGGTGGTGTTGTTGGTCCTGCGTCGCGTGGTGAATTCGCCCTTTGGCGTGGGGCTCACCGCTATTCGCGATAACCGGTTAAGGGCTGAGTCGGTGGGGCTGTCGGTTGCGAAACGCTTAATGGCGGTCTACTGTTTGTCCGCTTGCGTTGCTTCTTTGGCGGGCGCGTTGCTTGCGCAAACCACGGGTTTTGCCTCCTTGGATGTGTTCTCCTTTGAGCGATCGGCAGATGTGATGTTGATGTTGGTCATTGGGGGCGCTGGTTGGCTTTATGGGGGCGTGGTGGGCGCTGTGGTGTTCAAATTGATACAACAAGAGCTCTCCTCGATCACGCCTCAGTATTGGATGTTTTGGATTGGACTCTTGCTGATCATCTTGGTATTGGTGGGGCGTGAAAAGTTATTCAGTCCTTTAAGGCGTATTCGGCCATGAACACATCCATCAACCCCTCTGTGCAAACGTCCGAAGTGGTGCTTAGAGCCAATAATTTGTGTAAAAATTTTGGGGGCATCAAAGCGACTCAAAACGTGAGTTTGGCGCTACCTCGTGGTGCCCGACATGCATTGATTGGCCCCAACGGCGCTGGGAAAACCACGCTCATCAATTTGCTCACGGGAGTGTTGCCCTTGAGCTCGGGCTCGATTGAGCTCTTGGGTCAAGACATTACTCGTCTGAGCTCGAATCAACGTGTCAAACGCGGCATGGTTCGTACCTTTCAAATCAATCAACTGTTTGGCTCGATGACCCCCGCCAAGACTTTGGCCTGGGTGGTCTCTCAGCACATGGGCTTGGGCTCCCAATGGTGGTCTCCCTTGGGGCAGGACCCGTTGGTTTTATCTAGAGTGGATCAACTGATTGAGCAGTTCCATTTGGGTGATGTTGGTCATGAGCGGGTGAGCACCATGAGTTACGGCAAGCAGCGTTTACTTGAAATTGCCATTGCCTTGGCTTGTGAGCCCAAGGTACTGCTGCTCGATGAGCCAGTGGCTGGGGTGCCTGCAGGCGAGAGAGACGAGATTTTGAGCACCTTGGGTCAATTGCCTGGAGATGTTTGCATCTTGCTCATTGAGCATGACATGGACTTGGTTTTTAGTTTCGCCAATCGCATGACGGTGTTGGTCAACGGCACCTTGTTGTGTGAGGGCAGTAATGAAGAAATAGCCAATGACCCCAGAGTCAAAGAAGTCTATTTGGGCGCCGATGCCATCCAGGGGGTCTGACGTGAGCGAAATCTTAAAGGTCAATGGATTGGTCGCAGGTTATGCGGAATCGGTCATTTTGAGCGACGTCTCCTTCTCGCTCTCAGAAGGACAGACTCTGGCCTTACTGGGTAGAAATGGGGTGGGTAAAACCACTCTCATCAATACCTTGATGGGGGTGACTCGCTTGCACTCGGGAGAGATTACTTTGGATGGGCAACACATTGAGCACTGGCCATCTTATAAGAGGGTCAACTCATTGAGTCGCGGCGGGATAGGGTGGGTGCCCCAGGAGAGAGATATTTTTAAGTCGCTCACGGTGCATGAAAATTTGACTGCGGTTTACCGCCAAGTGCAATCTCCACATGCCTGGAGCCCAGAGAGAGCATATGAGTTTTTTCCAAGACTTCTCGAGCGACAAGGCAATCTAGGTAATCAACTCTCCGGGGGTGAGCAGCAAATGTTGGCGCTTGCTCGTGCGTTGATGGTCAACCCAAGACTGCTGTTGCTCGATGAACCCTTGGAGGGCTTGGCTCCGATCATTGTGCAAGAAATTTTGGCTGCGATACGGCGAATCACTCGAGAAGAAGGGATGACAGCCATCATTGTGGAGCAGCACCCTCAAATGATCTTGGCCATTTCAGATCAAGCTTTGGTGCTTGATC
>DAISKH010000021.1:0-31438 GCA_036821105.1 Limnohabitans sp. | reverse complement strand
GCCATTTTGACCATCTCAATGATGCCGCTCACAATCGGAGCATTGCCAAATTGATTAATACCTTGTTCGGCAAAGTACACCATTAAATTGCCGCCTGCAGGAATCACAACCTCCGCCCCTTTGTTTAACAATTGTTGTGCTGCAAAATTGAACTGCTCCATAACTACTTTTAAGACATCATCATCGTGCATGGCCACTTTTAGTTGCAGGGGCGATGTATCGACCGGTTCAATGGCAACCATCCGACTCGATAGGCCGTAACGTGCCACGTTTTCGTGAAGCATCTGAGACCATTTAGGACTAATGCCCACAAAGCCAAAATTCGCACCCATCATACTGGCCAAGTGAACGCTTGTTTCGCACAGCCCCAGGACGGGAATGTTGACCATTTCTCTTGCCTCACGCAATCCATAATCACTGATATTACCCACCATGAAGGCGTCATAGCCTTCCTTCTCAGCTTGGATAGCATTGGTGATGACGTCTCGCATATCATAGTGCGCCATGGCATGGAATTGAACACCAATGGCAGCCGCGCTTCGCACTCCTTGAAGGTGAATTTGAGTTCCTGGGTCAACAATGCGCTCGAGAACCGCTTTGAGCCTCTTGCCGTAGGGGGTGGACTCAGTTTCTCGAGCCAAGCTTTGGTACCATAACTTCATGGTTTATTACCTCAGGGGTTGTATTCAAATCGCTTTACAAAAATTAAAATCACTGCTCGGCCAATCTTCGGTTTTATTCGCCCAGTGAAGGTGGGCCTCTAAATTCACAAATTACTGGCCTTGATATTGGCTGACTTGATGACCTCAGACCAGCGTTTAAAGTCACGTGATAAAAATTCACTCATCTCCGCAGCGCTCGAGCCTAACGGTTCGGCACCCTCGGTGATAAAACGCTCTCTTACATCGGGCATTTTCATGATGAGAGTCA
This sequence comes from Limnohabitans sp., assembly GCA_036821105.1. Classification (GTDB taxonomy): domain Bacteria; phylum Pseudomonadota; class Gammaproteobacteria; order Burkholderiales; family Burkholderiaceae_C; genus Limnohabitans. Next base: position 30,508 of record DAISKH010000021.1, on the reverse strand, counting down.
TCTCCTTGGTTAATAAGGCACTGATGTCAGGTGGAATTCCTAAAGGTCCGACAACACCATACCATCCACCGGTTTCATAACCTGTTACACCAGACTCGGCAATGGTGGGTACATCGGGAAGCAATGGCGATCGCTTAGCGCTGGTGACTGCGATGGCCCGGAGTTTGCCTGTTTTAAGATGCGGTAATGCAGTCGATAGGACCGGAAATGAGAGATCTACGTTTCCGGCCAACAAGTCACTCATCGCTTGGCCCGTACCTTTGTAGGGAATATGTTCGAATTTAATGTTGGCCATGATTTGAAGCAAAGCACCTGAGAGATGTCCAGGCGATGCATTGCCAGCAGATGCTTGTGTCATGGCTTCTTTATGCGATTTAGCATAGGCGATGAGCTCGTTTAAATTTTTGACTGGAACGGATGGATGCACGACCAATAAATTGGGTACCGTGGCCAAGAGTGAGATTGGGGTGAAATCTTTAACAGGGTCATGCCACATTTTGTCGTACAAAATTGGATTGGTGGTAAGCCCAATGGAGGACATGAATAACGTGTAGCCATCTGCGCTGGCCTTCGCAGTTGCATCCCCGGCAATCAAACCATTGGCCCCAGTCTTATTTTCAACGATGACGGGTTGACCCAATGAATCACTTAACTTCTGGCCAATGAGTCTAGCCGCGAAGTCAGTGAAGCCACCGGGTGAAAAACCGACCAAAATACGTATAGGGTGTTTGGGGTAAACCGTTTGTCCAAAACAAGTAGGCGTGATGGAGGTCAGGCACACTATCAAAATCCTGGCCCAATATGTTTTGACAAAACGCCAGAATATGAATGATTCGAAAGCAAACAATGTGCTATTCCAATTGTGTTTTTCAAATGCCGTCAAGTTGACTTAAAGTAACAGTGTCTTCATTTGAATGAAGCAAATAACAAAATACTGCTTTAATTTAGCACGATAAATAGATTTGAACGCTAGGGAGATTCCCGATTAAAAAAAGATTCATTACCGATGGATATCGCTTTGAATTTTTTACAATGACCTATGCATACGAATGCTAAAGACATTGACTTCAAATTTTGAATTCTCCGCCATCGACTTCTAAAAGGTTTCAGCGTGATCAACTCAGTCGCCTTATTTAGCGAAAAAAGTAATGGTATCCACATAGATTGGGACGTCCCCATTGTCATGAGTGATGGTGTGACGTTGCGGTGCGATGTCTTTAGGCCTGATGCTCCAGGCCAATATCCTGTCATTATGGCCCTTGGCCCTTATGGTAAATGGCTTTCATTTCAAGATGAAGTTTGGGGTGGCCAATGGAAGATGCTCTGTGCCCAAGAGCCAGAAATCTTAAAGCTATCGTCCAATCGATTCCAGAATTATGAATTTGCCGATCCCGAACGATTTGTACCAGATGGCTATGTGCTGATTCGGGTGGATGTACGAGGGACTGGGCGCTCTCCAGGCGTCATGGATTTGCTCTCAAGACGAGAGACACAAGATTATTATGAGTGCATTGAATGGGCTGCTGTGCAGCCTTGGTGCAATCAAAAGGTAGGCCTGAATGGTGTGTCTTATTTAGCCATGAATCAGTGGCAAGTTTCAGCCTTAAGACCCCCTCATTTGAGCGCCATGTGCATTTGGGAAGGCTGTTCTGATTTTTATCGTGAATTTTATCGACACGGTGGCATCCACAGCCTATTTGGGGATCTTTGGTACAACAAATATGTTTTGCCCGTTCAACATGGTCTCGGGCAAAGAGGCTGGAAGAGTCATATCAATGGTCATTGGGTGTCGGGTGATGCTGAGCTCAGTGATCTTGAGCTTCAAGCCAATAGAAAAGATTGGCGGACGTTCACCAGAGAGAACCCTTTGGCCACTGATCTATATTGGCTAGAGAGAGAGGTTGACTTCAAACGTATTCAAGCGCCATTGCTCTCAAGTGCTAATTGGGGCGGTCAAGGTCTGCACTTGCGCGGAAACGTGAACGGTTTTTTAAAAGCCAGCTCAAAAGACAAGTGGCTTAATTTTCACTGTTTAGAGCATTGGACCGAGTTTTATACGTCTAGAGGCATCGCTCTACAAAAGAAATTTTTTGGTCATTTTTTGAAAGGTGAGGACACAGGCTGGGGTCATGAACCCAAGGTCATGATCCAAGTGCGTCATCCTGAAAAAGCGGTAAGCCTGCGATCTGAGGCTTCTTGGCCACCAAGATCCTCTCGCTATCATCGACTTTATTTGGAGCCAAGTACAAGTCGCTTGACTCAAGCGCAAGTCACTAGCTCTCAAGCGGTGAGCTATGACAGTACAGGTGGTGGTCTTACCTTTTTGACCGAACCTATGACCGAAGAACGGACAATTCTTGGACATCCTTGGACCAAGTTGTGGGTATCGTCTTCAACCACTGACGCAGATTTATTTCTTATCGTGAGGGTGTTTGCGCCAGATTTACGCGAAATTACCTTTTCGGGTGCAAATGACCCGCATACACCTGTGGCGCATGGTTGGCTCAGAATGTCGAGTAGGCGTTTGAAAGATACGCTCAGTAATTCCAATTCCGATGTCGCTGACTTGATACCGGACTATACGAATTCACATTTCGAGCCACTCAACCCCAATGAAATCTATGAAGTCAGTGTTGAAATTTGGCCCACTTGTATTGTGGTTCCCAAAGGTTATCGCATTGGCTTGTCTATACGTGGCAATGATTATGTGTATCCTGGTGATTTGAGTGCAGTTACTGGCAAGATTGGTCAACCTGCGACGGGAGTAGGGCCCTTTAGGCACGATGACCTTGAAGATAGACCGAAAACCGTATTTGACAATTGTGTTACTTTGCACTCAAGTGCTGAACGCCTGGCCTACATTGACATCCCGTTTGTATAAAACAAATTTCTTTAATTCGCTATTGAACTCTAAAGTTTAGGATTGATCTTAATAAGAGATAACAATCAACTCAGTTTCTTCCCATTTCCTTTTTTTAAAGACTACCTTAATCTATGACACTTCAAATCAACAAAATCATTGATATCAGTTTGCCCTTGGAAAATACCAAGTTTTCTATGAGAACACCCAAGGGTTTCAAAAAAGACATGCAGTTCGAGATGGAGGTCTTGAAGGAGCATGACTCAGCTGAAGGAGGAGAGCAAATTGTCAGAGGTGTGCACATGCGCTTGCATGCGGGCAGTCACGTGGATGCACCAGAACACAATACAAAAGGAGCTGCGCAAATCACCGACCTTTCGCCTGATGTTTTTGTTGGCCCTGCCGTGGTGGCTGATCTGAGGCACTTGGTTCCAGGGGGCGCTATTACCGCGGCAGAACTGGACGCAGCTGTTGGAGATGTTGTACAAAAAGGAGATCGGTTGCTACTTAGAACAGATGTCAATAAAACATACATGAAAGATGATTGGCAAAAACGTTCACCTTATTTGACTCCCGACGCAGCAAATTGGTGTATCAAACATCAGGTGCCCCTGGTGGGATTTGATTGCTATCATGGTGCGGAGGAATTGTTGCCCAACCAACCTAGACTCTGGCATACGTTGCGGCTTTTGAGTGAGGCGGGCATCGTGACGCTTCCATCTCTTATCGAATTGGATAAGATTGGTCAAAAAAGGGTCACGTTGGTTGCGTTGCCTCTAAAGATTGTGGATGCAGAAGCTTCACCTGTACGTGCAGTAGTTCTATTGTGAGGTTATTGAATATGTACAGACTCTCCACTTTGATACGTTTTGTGGTCTTATTGCTCATGCTTAATAGTTGGGGAGGCTTGCAAGCGCAGGAGAAATATCCTAATCGAGTCATTAACTTGGTAGTTCCATTATCACCAGGCATCACACTGGATGCCATTGGGAGACTCTATGCAGAAAAACTCACCAAAATTCTGGGACAACCTGTGGTGGTGGTCAATCGTCCAGGCGCGGGTGGAATCATAGGGGCTCAATCGGTTGCAACTGCAGCACCCGATGGCTATACCTTGCTCATGACCAACACGGGTCACGTGATTTTGCCAGTTCTCAATAAAAATCTACCTTTTGATCCTATCAAGGATTTCAAAGGCATCACTTTGATCGCCGATACTCCTTCAGTCGTGATCATCAATCCTGCATTGGGTGTACAAAATCTCAAGGAATTCGTAGCACTTGCGAAATCCAAGCCAGGAACCATTAATTACGCTTCGGCCGGTATTGGAACTCCTACCCATGTGGCTGGGGCTTACTTTGCTCAGCAAGCGGGGATTAACTTGGTCCATGTACCTTATAAGTTGAGTGCAGACATTGTTTCCGATTTGTTGGCCGCGAGAGTTCAATCAGTCTTTGCACCACCAGCCTATTTGCCTGCAATGATCAAGGACGGTCGACTCAAAGCTCTGGCTATTTCATCCACGGCTGATTTGCATGATCCCTTTTTTGCACCCAATGCCAAGTCGCAAGGGATAGATTACATCAACTCGACTTGGTATGGAATCTTGGCACCCAGTAAAACACCCCCGGCCTTGATGGAGATACTAAAGAAAGCTATTAACACGGTGACCGAGGATCCAGACGTTAAGGCAAAACTTTTGTTACAAGGGTTGAATCCAAACGGTTTGAGTCTGTCAGACTTTGACGTCTTTTTGGCCAAGGAGGCCGACAGAATCACACCACTTTTGAAATCTGCAGAAACCAACTGACTTTAAAGGTTTTATGATGAGTGAAAACTTCAGTGTTGATTTTGTGGCGCCTGCCATGACTTATGAAGAGATCATTGCTCAGCAAGTGAGTAAAGTTCAAAAAAATAAACCCAGTGGTTTTAAAGTAAGTGCTCAACTACTGGATCAAGGCAGAACGGACACCGTGCTTGCAGCGAGTGCGGGTTTGACGGTTAGGCTAAAGGTCTATGCCTCAGGAGGCGAGAATTCACTCCATACCCATGTCAACGAAGATCATGTTTTCATCTTGCTTGCTGGGTCGGCTGAGTTTCACAATGAGTCTGGTTTTTTGGCAAACCTAAAGCAACATGAGGGAATTTTGATTCCAAAGGGAAGCTTTTATAAATTTCATGCGACCAGTTCTGAACCCTTGGTGATGCTCAGAATTGGCTCCCCCAACGAATCCTTTCTAGGCCTGGAGGGTAGGGTCAACACACATGGTGATAAGGCCCACGCGGATTCGGCTCAAAACATGACTCAGGATGTTATTTTCAAAGTCAACGAATATTTTGGTCAATAAGCCATGAAGGTCTGTGTTTTTGGTGTTGGCGCAGTGGGTGGTTATTTATGTGTTCAGTTGGCTCGAAGTCCTTTGATTAACACACTGAATGTCGTGGCTCGAGGTTTGCAACTCGAAGCAATTCAAACCAAGGGCTTGGTGGTCAAAGACGCTCAAGGAGCACCCGATGAGTGTTCAAGAGTTCACCAGGCTTCAGAAAATGCACACGAACTGGGTCAACACGATTTGGTCATCGTGACCCTCAAGGCCAATACCATTGCACAATGTGCTCAAGACATCAATGCACTGACTTCACCTCAAGGCGTCATTGTTTTTGTCAACAACGGTATTCCATGGTGGTGGGACTATCCTGAAAAGCTGGTTGATCATGGTCAAGAGGGGCTGATGAGATCAGTCATTTGGCAATCGGTCAAACTAGAACGGGTGCTTGGTTGTGTTGCCATGTCCAATAATGAAGTACTCCGCCCAGGCGTGATACAACACAATAGTATGAACAAGTGGTACTTGGGAGAGCCCAATGGTGAGATGAGCCAAAGGCTTGACCAAGTGGTGAACCTGTTTGCAAGTGCTGGATTAGGCGCCGCAGCAACTCCCAATATCAAGTTGGAAGTTTGGCGAAAACTTCTCCTGAATATTCCAAACCATGCGCTTGCTAGTTTGACTCGTTTACCGACGGATGAAATTTATTCACAAGAAGGTTTGATCCAGTGGGCTATTGATTTAACAGCAGATGTCTCTCGGGTAGCATCATGTTACGGTTTTGACTTGGGTGAGACTTCTCGTGAAGTTGTATTGAATAGACTCAAACCCAACGTAAAAGGCTCAAAGCCTTCAATGCTCCAAGACGTATTGAAAAATAAGGAATTGGAGATTGATGCCGTTTTTGGCTCTGTCATTGAATTAGCCAAGCGAAACAATACGCCGATTGCGAGTTTGATACACGCCTATGCTTTGCTACAAGGCCTGAACCGCCATCTCACTTTATCAAGATGATACAAACTTTTCATGACTTAGTTGGAGACATGCTGGGGAAAACCCTTTGATTATTTGGATTTAATTCTCCTTAGTTTAAACACTGTATTTCTACCAATTGACTTGGAGGTCAAGTGAGGTCAAATTAGGTTGTCACAAACAATAAGAGGCATTCATGCGTTTAATACAGTGTGCGTTGGGATTGGTTTTATTGGGCGTTCAATGGGTTGGATTTGCGCAAAGCGACTATCCAAATAAGCCTATTCACATGGTGGTGGCTTGGGCTCCTGCTAGTGGTATCGATATTGTGATGCGTAAGCTCGCTGAACCTTTGAAGGAAGAGCTTGGACAAACCATTGTGATCGACAACAAAGCGGGTGCAGCAGGTGCCTTGGGTTCTGCGTTCGTGGCCAATGCGCCAGCAGACGGCTATACGCTTCTCTTTAATTCAGCAGCGATGAATATGTTGGCAGCTATGGGCACGCCTACGGCCTATAAGATGCCTGACTCCTTCACGCCAATTCTTAACGTTTTTAGCTCGCCAATGGTATTGGTGGCATATCCTGGTTTGGATGTTAAAACTCCACAGGATTTAGTTGCACTGGCTATTTCTCGTAAAGGTGATTTATTTTATGCATCTTCAGGTTACGGTGCACCATCTCATTTTGTAGCTGAATTGTTCAGAGCTAGAACCGGTATTAAAGCTACCTTGGTGCCCATGAAGAGTTCTCCTGATGCAATGATGGAGCAAATCTCTGGTCGTGTAGCCTTTCACTTTGCTGTGGCGTCCACAGCTTTACCTCCAGTGAAAGAGGGACGGGTCAAAGCATTGGCCGTAACTAGCAAGGAGCGTTTGAGTATTGCTCCAGAGATTCCTACGATGGAGGAGTTGGGTTATCCCAATTTTAACGCTAGTTATTGGAATGGTGTTTTTGGACCCAAAGGTTTACCTCAACCCGTCGTGGATCGTCTGGTGGTAGCCTTTAATAAGGTTCTATTAAAACCAGAGGTACAAGAAAAGTTGATCAGCACAGCCAATGTGACAGATCCTGGAAGTAACTCACAGAAATTTGGCAAGTTACTTAAAGACGACTTGCAACTTTGGAGCGATGTGGTTAAGTTCGCGAAAATTAAACCAGAATAAAACATAATTTTCGTAAACTCTTTTGATTTAAGCTCTGGCCTGCCACCCCCCGTCCATGGGGATAGGAGTGCCGGTCATGTCCCTGGCCTCTTCAGAGCATAAAAAGAGTGCCAAGGCGGCGACATGAGCAGGAGTCACGAAACGTCGCGTCGGCTGTCGAGCTTTTAAGAAATCATTGGTGAAATCTTCAACACTCACACCTTGATCATTGGCGCGTTTGGCCACCAATTGCTTGATGTGATCCGTCTCTACAGCCCCTGGACAAAGGGCGTTGCATGTGATGTTGTAGTCAACACATTCCAGTGCAATGACCTTGGTCATTCCAACAAGTCCATGTTTTGTTGCCACGTAATCCAATCGGCCAGCCATGCCTTGAACGCCAAAGATAGAAGCCAAGTTGATGATCCTCCCCCAGTTTCTGGCTTTCATGCCAGGTAAAACTAGGCGGCTCAAGTGAAACGGGGCAGATAAATTGACTGCTAATGCATAATCCCACTTTTCTGTGGGCATTTTGTCAACTTGTGCATCAAAACGGGTTACAGCGTTGTTAACCAAAATATCGATCTTGCCAAATTGATTCAACGTCGTTTTGACCAGATCTTCAATTTCAGAGGGCCTGGACAAATCTGCACCATGGTAAATGGCTTGAGCGCCCAAGGACTTGATTATTTCTAATTGAGACTGAACCAGGCTACTCTCACCAAGTCCATTCAAGACGATGCTTGCACCTTGTGTGGCCAAAGATTGCGCAATTTCAAAACCAATTCCGCCTAGCGATCCTGTGATCACCGCCACTTTATTTTGCATTGACCTCATAGTTCGATATCCTAACTTTATTGTCCGTGGCGCAATCTTGTGCCAATAATTTGACCCGTGGTGTATACGCTCGCCTCTGTGGCCAAATACATTAAGGTATGTGCTACTTGCATTGGGGTAGTGGCTTTTCCTAAGACATCGGCAACCAATTTAGAGTCGTATTTCGTGGGGTTAGCACCCCTTGAGAGAGGGGTGTCAGTCATGCCTGGGTTCAAGCCATTGACGGTTACATTAAACTGTCCCATGTGCAGTGCAAGGCTTTTCACAAGAGCAATCATGCCACCCTTTGATGCCGCATATTGAGCATAATCTGCTGAACCATAAACGCCTCTGTCGGATGTCATCAAGATCATCGTGCCTGATTTTTGCGCGGCCATGATTTTGCCAGTTTCACGGGTGATGTAAAAACTACCATTCAGATTGACCCGAAGAGTCTCTTGCCAGTCCTCATCACTCATCTCTAGCAGTGGTGCTGCACGACAAATACCTGCTGCGTGGATTAAGACATCAATCCGGCCGTAATGTTGATGGGCTTGATCTACCAAGGATCTAACATCGCTTGAATTTCCAATGTCACAAACTTTCGATTTGACACTATTGAGATTGGTTTTACATGATTCAAGTGTATTTGTCAGTCCCTCTTGGGCGACGTCAGCAATCATCAGTTGAGCTCCATTTCGACCAAAATGAATAGCGGCAGCTCGTCCGATTCCTGAAGCGGCGCCAGTGATTAAAACAACTTTATCTTTGATTGACAAGGGCTTCCCCTATTGGAAAATTTAAATTCAACAATATCATGTTTGATGGTGCTTTGCATAGAGGAGAAGCGATTAATGAACAAACCATTTAAACGAGAATTCAAAGTCTACAAAGAAGAAGATTACCCAAGCGATAAGAAAGCCAGTGGCTATCCCGATTGGCCCCAACAAGTTTTTCATGTCAGTCACTTGGAAGAGGATTCATTCAAGACTGATGGATTCAGGCCATGGGCTCTTTCACGAGACATGGGGATGGTTGAGGCAACAGGCGGAATGGTCGATGTGCACGTCAATCGGCGCGCTCGGCCATTTAATGCTGAAGACATCTCACATCGACATTTTCACAATGTTCATTATCAAATGGTCTATGTCTTAAAAGGGTGGGTGAAAAGCGAATTTGAGGGTCATGGTGAATTTTTGATGAAGGAGGGGAGTTGTTGGTTACAACCCCCGAAGATCAAGCACACCGTTTTAGACTTTTCTGACGATTTAGAAATCTTAGAAGTTATCATTCCCGCCAATTACGATACCGTAAATTTGAATGAACCACCTGGAGGCCATGTTAAAAATGACTAATTTAATTCAAGTCACCGGCCCCATGAAGGGTCAATGGGCCATGATCACGGGTTCAAGTGCTGGAATAGGTAGAGCATGCGCAATTACGCTGGCAAAAGCTGGAATCAATGTGTTTTTGACAGGTCGAAATGAGTCGGCTTTAAAGGAAGTAGAGCACAGTTGTAAAAGCTTTGGAGTTGAGGCAAAGTACTTGGTGGGTGACTTGTCCTCACGACCCTTTGTCAAAGAGCTAGTGGATTGGAGCCAAGAGGCAGCTATATTTATCAACAATGCTGGTTCGTTGGTTTATGCTCCAATTCTAGAAGTGACTACAGAAGAATGTGCACAAATGTTTTCGCTCAATGTGGTTGCCGCTTATGATGTGACTCGAGAAATGGCAGTAAGAATGAAAGAGCGGGGCAGAGGACATATGGTGTTTATTACATCTTTATCTGCTCGAAATGTAAATATGCATGCGGTCGTTTATGCTGCGACCAAGCATGCATTGTCTGCATTTGCCAAAGGGTTTCGTTTAGAGTTGAAGAAGGACATGATTAAAGTTACTGAAATTGCACCAGGAATGGTGGATACAGATATTCGCAATTCAGTGACTCATCCGGATGTTTTAAAAGCTATTGCAAGCCGTCCGTTTTCGCCAATTTCTGCTCAAGATGTGGCAGATTCTGTTCTATATGCGGTATCTGCGTCAGATGGATGTTGTCCCGACTTGATTGAGCTTCGTCCTCGATTAGGTTAATTTTTTCTAAGTTTTGAATTGAAAGCATAAACACCATGGATCTTGAACTTAGAGGCAAATCAGCTTTGGTGAGTGGTGCTTCTCAAGGAATTGGTCGTGCTATCGCTATTTCTTTGGCCAAAGAGGGTTGCGCTTTACATTTAGTCGCAAGGCAAGAGGACCCTCTCCAGTCCTTGGCTGCGGAGATACGAAGAGACCATCACGTACCAGTTGAAGTTTACCCAATTGATTTGATGCAATCGGGATCAGCCAAGGCGTTGATCACTTCTTGCCCCCCAGTAGATATATTGATCAACAACGCTGGTAATACACCCCGAGGAACTTTACTGACATTGGAAGAGGATGATTGGCGACTTGGATGGGAGTTGAAGATTTTTGGCTATATCAATTTATCTCGCGAGGTCTATCGTTACATGGTCAAGCGTCGCTCAGGAGTTATTCTGAACGTGATTGGGATTGGAGCAGAAAGGCTTGAATATGCTTATGTGGCTGGCTCAATGGGTAACGCCTCATTGGTAGCCTTTACTAAGACGGTGGGTAGTGTCAGTATGGATCATGGCGTAAGAGTTTTGGGTGTTAATCCTGGTTGGGTAGAGACTGAAAAGTCTAAGCGTTCGCTAAAAAGACGTGCATTGCTTGAACTAGGTGATGAAAATAAGTGGCCTGAATTGACTCGGATTTTCCCGAGAGGTCATTTACTAGCCCCACAAGAAATTGCTGATGTGGTTACTTTCGCATGCTCCCCTAGAGCTGGTGCTATATCAGGCCACGTGATTACGGTAGATGCCGGATTCGCTAGTCGAGGCTATGCTCCTCCAGACCAACCATGAATCAAAAACTATGTCTACTTTGTTGAATAATAAAATTACCCAGTTTGGTCATGTTAAATTGATTTCAGTTCGTCAAGTTAAGTCTGCGGACATAGTCTATATGGTCAAGGAGGCTGGTTTCGATGGTTTTTATATTGATACAGAGCATGGTATTTTTAGTTTGCGAGAAGTCTCGGATTTGTGTATGGCAGCCCAATCCAATGGCTTGATTGCATGGGTAAGGGTTCCAGAGGCCAGAGTGAGTGTAGTGGGACCAATTTTGGATGCAGGAGCGAGTGGAATTATTTTTCCCCACGTGGGTACACCTGAAGAGGCTCAGTTTGCAGTGCAATTGTGCAAATATCCACCTCATGGAAGAAGGTCTATGGCTGCTTTGAGTGCAGCGTCACTTTATCAAAAGAAGACTGCAATTGAATTAAAAAGGGAACGAGAAGATCGGGTGGACGTCATTGCAATGATCGAAAATGCTTTGGGTGCTTCAAATGCTGATCAAATCGCTGCAGTGTCTGGAGTAGACGCCTTAATGATGGGACCCATGGACTTGAGTTTTGAATTGGGTGTTCCTGGTCAAACCAATCATGCCGAAGTTATTGCAGCAACACTTAACTCGGCAAAAGCTGCTCAAAAGGCAGGTAAGCATTTTGTCGTGGGCGAAGCTGGTGCTCAACTCGTGGATCAACTGCGAGAGCTCGGAGCTAAAATTTTCACCGGTGGAAGTGATGGTAGCTACTTGTTGTCTGCGATGAGTAAGGCATCAGCAGAATTTGATGCCAAACTCAAAACTAAAATCTAGTCAATCAAATCCTGGCGGTTCATTTACCTCCACGGTATCAAATGTGCCGGGGATGATGATCTCCAAAACTTCAAGATCGTCGGAGTATTCTAAAACGGTGTGCTTAATCCCCGCTGGTTGTATCCAGCAACTACCGGCCACCATCATGTGCTCTCCTTGGCCTTCAAACTCCACTCGGTTCCAGCCCTTTAGAACATATACCATTTGAAATTTAACATCGTGGAAGTGTCTCTTACTGACAGCGGCTTGCTCAAAAGGTCTTCCTCTGGCGTTCACATGAGCATCCACCAAGCCCCCAGTAGCTTCTTTTGCCCCTAGGTCACGGTAAACAATATAGGGGCGAAGTCCTTCGCCTTTAAACTCGGAAGTTGCCAAATGAGAGACATGGAATTTTTGTATTGGCCATTCGCCTAATGCTTGCATGGCATTTTCGGCAGTCACCTTGTGTAATTGTGGCTTTGTATTTTGTTCTGACATAGGGGGAGTCCTTTTAACGAATCATTACTTATAATTCGTTTATAAGGCATCAGAGAAATAATACAATCAAGATAAATACTGATAAAGCTTGATTTGGCACATTGAAATTTGTATTAAATCACCAAGACATTGACTTTATTGTTCAAAAATCGCAATATTGATAAAACTGTCAGCGTTGAGGTTTTTGGATTGCCAACTAAAGGTATGCCGCGCATGGTCAATTCAAACTCACCAAAGTCACCTCTAACTAACAGATGATGGATATTATCGCTTGTTGATGGGTCTGCAATCAATTTAACTTTTGTCTTATCAAACCCCAAACCAGCTAGAGAAATGGTTGCAGCAACATTGGCATTTTTAGGGTAAAGGGTTGATGCATCGCGGGCAGAGCCTTCAAAAAATGTGCTTGCAGATTCAAGGCTTGAGAGGTCAAGCAAGAGTTCTGCAGGAGTCCCCTTCCAGCCAAGAGGTGGTTTTCGCCCAGTGTAGGTCACCTCAGTCAAGCCGGCAAATTTGGCGCTTGATAGAGCATCAATTGCTCCAATGGCGCCAGAGAGTAAGTGTACGTGTGTGTTGCCGTTTTCGGCATTGTCGAAAAGTTTTTCAGGTAACCCAGTCTCTGCAAGTGCTCCAGTAGAGACAATCGCGCATTCAATTCCATTGTTCAGTGAAGGTAAAACATACTGATGAATAGCTTGATGCCCAGCGCATTCAATTATCAGCTTTGCTTCCTTGGGAGTTTCAATCACGGCTTGGATATTGAGTCCTTGGCTGTCAAGATATTGTTGAGTCTCTATGTATTTGTGTTCGCGCACAATTACATGAGTAATCTTGATTTGTCTATGTTTATGAAGTCTTTTACAGACCTCTTGTCCAATACCACCAAAGCCAATGATGACGGCTTCTAACATGCTCGATCCTTAATAGGTATGGGTAGAATGGGGATAATATTTTCGAGAGTTGAGATTAAAATTAAGTCTTGCTCAAGCTCAATTGTTCATTTAAAAATCCCAATATTGAACTTTCTAATCTATCATCGGCAGTGTCCAAACTTGCTATGATCGATGTATGGTTGTGACCTTCTAGCCAAGCAAGCCGTGGCGACCTACCGTGGAGCTGAGCAATGTGATTGGCTAATTCCATGCAGTGCATATCAATCAAAGGATTCTCATATTGAGCAATAGCAAACATGGTGGGAACGCTGTTGCGATTAACATGGTGAATGGCTGAGCATTCTTCGAAAAGTGTTTGATTGACACCATAATAGGCTTCAACTTTTCGTGCATTTGGATTATCATTTCGATTTTCAATTCTTACACGTCCACTCACAATGATATGACCCAAAATGGGTAATGGTTTCGTTAGGGTAGGGTTGTAGCGATAAACATAGTCACTGGAATGTGCCGCTCCAGCTGAGTGACCCATGATGAATATTTTATTTTTGTCACCGCCATACAAATGAATGTTTTGAACAATCCAATGCATGGCATTGGCGATGTCATCCGTTGCGCTAGGGAACATAAATTCGGGTGCTAAACGATACTCTAAATTTATCCCAATAAATCCGTGTCGATTAAAACAACGTAAAACATTGGAGTAAATTTCACTCGAACGATCTTTTGATCCATCTACAAAAGCACCGCCATGGGCAAAAACAATGACTGGGGCCGAATTAGCATTTTGTGGGCAAAAAATATCTAGTACATTTCTCTCGTGTCCAGCGTAAGCAATCTCGTTATGGCGTACTAAACCTTCTCTTGGAGTCGTTGCCAGGATTTCAGAATAAGCTGTAACCATTTCGCGAACGTTGCTTGCAACGTTCTCACCCCAATGGGGTCCAATGGTTTTCATTCTCTCAATTAGACTGGCTGGAATCGCGGGCAACATTGACATATAAAAACTCTAGTTGTATGGCAATTTTTAAAAACTGATGCCGGTGAATCGGACTTGAGAAAGTTCTTCGATGGCATAGCGAATTCCTTCTCTCCCAAAACCTGATCTCTTTGAGCCACCAAAGGGATACATATCAAGCCTGAATCGACTTGCTTCGTTAACCCAAAGCGATCCAACTTCAAATTCATCTGAAAACTTCATTGCCATTTTTAAGCTTTGTGTAAATACAGCTCCTTGGAGGCCGAATTCAGAGTCATTGGCCATTTTTAGAGCGTCCTCGGCATCCAGAGCTTTGATCACGCAAGCTAGAGGTCCAAATACTTCGTCTCTCCAAATTGATGAATCAGCAGTTGGGTTGACGATGATGCCAGGACTCACAATGCAATCTTTTCGTGTCGGTTCAAGAGCAATTTGAAGATGGCGATCTTTTGCATCTTGTATCATCTTCATAACACGGTCTGCTGTAGCAGAGGAGACCATCGGACCTACATCGGTAGTTTCTTCATAAGGGTCACCCACTTTAAGGGACTGTGCTGCTGATACAAACTCAGTGAGAAAACTTTCAAATACTGGAGCCTCAACAATAATTCTTTGAGCAGATATGCATTGTTGTCCGCTTGCTTCAAATGAAGCAGATGCAATTTTTTTTGCTGCATCTTTAATATTCGCATCTGCAAGCACAATATTGGCTGCATTGGAGCCAAGTTCAGCCAAGAATTTTTTGGCTCCAGCTGCTTTTGCGAGAGCATCTCCTGCAATAGTTCCGCCTGTGAATGTGATTGCCATGACAAGTGGATTGGCGACGAGCGCTTGTGCAGGAAACTTATCCCCTGTCAAAACATTGAATAATCCTTTCGGCAATCCAGCTTTGTGAAAAATCTCAGCTACTCTGAGTGAAATCCTGAGTGCAGCAGGATGTGGTTTGATGACGATTGCATTACCAGCAACAATAGCCGGTGCGACCTTTTGTATCAATAAATTGATAGGTGCATTAAAGGGAGTAATTCCAGCAATTACGCCGTAAGGATGTCTTTTTGTAAATCCCATTTTGCCTGCACCATTGGGAGAGGCATCTACGGGAATGGTTTCACCTCGAAGTGTCAAAGCTTCCGCTGCTGTTGCTTTTAGAAAAGCTGCAGAGCGATTGGCTTCAAATATGGATGCTTTTTTCGGTTTACCAATATCATGGATCAATGCTTCGATCAATTCTGGTAGAGCCTGTTCAATACCTTTTGCGGCGGCATTGAGCCACTCAACACGTTGAATGAGAGTTGATTTACGATTGTTCAAATAGGCAGTTTGTGCGCTTCGAACGGCCATATTAACCAGCTCAATATTGGGTTCTACCATTTGAGCAAATGGCTTGAGTGTTACTGGTGAATAAATATCAGTGGTGAGTTCAGACGTTTTGACGTAGTCACCGTCAATGAATGGTTCTAGGCGAGGTATCTGCATAATCTTATAGCTTTGGAATTGAGGATTGTTTGATAACTTTGGACCATTTGTCGATTTCGGATTTCATGAATTGAGAAAATTCCGTAGCACTTCCACCCATTGGCTCAAATCCTTGATCTACCAAAGCTTCGTTGACTGAAGGAAGCTGCAACACCTTTTGAACTTCAGAATTCAATTTATTAACGATTGGAGTGGGGATTCCTTGGGGGCCTACAAAACCAAACCAAGCTGTAACTTCAAATCCCGGCAAACCACTTTCGGCTACCGTTGGCAAGTCAGGAAGCCAGGACAAACGTTTAGCTGAAGTTACAGCCAACATTTTAATTTTTCCTCCCTTGGCCAAGGGTATTGCATTTGGAGCATTGGGGAACATGAAGCTAACTTCATTTTTCATGACCGAATTGATGGCTTCTGGAGAGCCTTTGAAGGGTACATGAAGTGTTTTTAAACCAGCCATTGAGTTGAAAAGTTCCCCTGAGAGGTGCATGGATGTTCCATTTCCAGCTGAAGAATAATTGATCGTATCTGTTGGTTTACTTTTTATCCAAGTGATCAAATCTTTTACTGATGAGACAGGAGTCTCATTGGAAGCAATCAAGACGTTTGGGCTTGAGGCAATAGCAATGATAGGGGTGAAATCATGGATGGCATCGTAGGGCATTTTTGCATAAAGTGCTGGGTTGATACCATGCGAGCTGATGGAGGCCAACATGATGGTGTAGCCATCAGGAGCTTGATGAGATGTGTACTCGCCAGCAACATTACCTCCTGCGCCAGGGCGGTTTTCAACTACGAATGGTTGACCCAAAGACTTTGTGAGTTGATCTCCAATGATTCTTGCCAAAATATCAGAGGTCGAACCTGCCGATAGAGTTACAACAATTTTGACTGGTTTTGAGGGCCAATTTTGTGCATGGAGGGAGGTGAAAAATAAGGCTAGAAAAAATAGTGAGCAATATGCTAAGCGGTTAAATGATGGTTTGAGTCCAATTGATTTTGAAAAATATAACATAGTCCTCCCAATTTAAAAGTTCCGTTTATTGTGCATGTGCTCATCTTTGCTGTCAATCAATTGCTACTCTTAGATAGTCTCGCACCAAAATTGATCGGTTTGAATTTTTTTGGTGCCAAAGTTGCGGGTTTGTATCAGTGTAGTGCATTATTTTTTTTGAGATAATTTGATTGACCAGTTAGTAAATAAATGCTAAATTGAAACATCGTCAATTTTTTTGGAGTAGTCATGGCCACATCTCGTCATCCAATGCCCCCCGAATTAGTGGGAGTTCCACTGGAGAAAATATTGAACGATCATATTGGTCGCTTCAAGGATAAAACACCAGATTGGAATGCATTTGAGGATGCAAAAATAGAGGGTTTTAAGAGAGCTCAACATCGCTTTATCGGTGCGGGTGGCTCAGGTAAATACAATGATAATTCCGTGATTCCACCTCGTGGCTTTACTCTATCAATCATGTACGTAGAGCCTGGTCAGGGAAATGCTGCGCATACACATGAAGTCGAAGAAATATTCTTTGTGCTAGATGGTTTTTTGACCGTTTTTGTCGAGGATGAGGCTGGAAATCACATTAAAACTCGCTTGGGTAAATGGGAGTGTTTGGCATGTCCTCCTGGTGTGATACACGGCTATGTGAATGACAGTTTGGCGCCAGTTTATTTTCAGGTCATGTTAGGACGCGCGAAACCTGAGACTATGGGGTACTCGGATGATTCCTTATTTGCTCGTCGAGCGGATCACCTTACATAAACATTTTTGATCGATCTTGTTGATGCAGCCCAAAGCAAGTCAAGTTAAAAAGTCAAGAGTCAGTTCACAAATCACACGCTCTCGGATACTGAGCGCTGCGACCAGTGAGTTTGCTGAAAAGGGCTATGACGGCGCTAGAGTTGACGATATAGCGATTTTGTCAGGTTTACAAAAAAATGTAATTTACTATTACTTTAAGAGTAAGGAGGGGTTGTTTACTGAAGTTCTCATTCAAACTTACTCAGCCATTATGTCTAGTCGTGAAGAGTCGAGTATCGAGGGGCTAGATCCGGTGGAGGCCATGAAAAAATTGGTCTTTGCAACAGGGCTTAATTGGGGTCGTCATCCTGAATTTCTGCGATTATTGCAAAGCGAAAATATTTGCAAAGGTCGTCACATTAAAGCTTCCGGTGTGATCCCTCAGCTCTATAACCCCCTGATCAAGGCTATTAAAACTGTTTTGCAAATTGGCGAAAAGCAAGGTATTTTCCGTTCTGGAATTGATCCTATTGAGTTGTACATATCGATTACATCCTTATCAGCTCATTATGTCAGTCACCAGCATACCTTTGATGCCATTTTTAGCAAACGTTTGATGACCTCTAAACGGTTTAAATCTCGATTGGATCATTGTGCAGAAATGGTGGTGCGTTATTTGCTTGTTGATCCTAGACTGGATGTTCAAGTACAGAAGAAGTCCATTTTGAATTTAAAAAAAACCAAAACATCCGTAAAGTAATTAAATATGAACAATTTAAAAGTCATTGTTTTTGAGGGTGTTCAAAATTTACCAATTTTTGCAGCTGAAGCCCAAGGATACTTTAAAAATGAGGGATTGAATATTGATCTCACATTCACCCCTAATTCTTGGACTTTGCGTGACGGTTTGAAGGATGGGTTGTTTGATATCGCGCATACAGCAGTTGATAACGCAGTGGCCATGGTGGACACCGCTAATGCCGACGTGGCTGTCTTTATGGGTGGAGATAACGGATTTAATGGTTTATTTGTTCAGCCAGAAATTAAGGGTATTGATGATTTGAGAGGCAAGACCGTATTGGTGGATGCCCCAAATACTGCATTTGCCTTGGCTTTGTACAAAATTCTATCCTTGCATTCCATGGAGTTGGATTCTAAAGATTATGAAGCTTTGTCGATTGGAGCGACGCCCTTTAGACTTAAAGCTATGTTAGAGAACAAATCCTATGCCGGTGCGATATTGAACCTTCCTTTCCGATTGCAAGCTTTGAAATCAGGATTGGTGCATTTGGGTGACTTGGTTGACTTTTTAGGCCCTTACCTATCAACAGCTGGTTTTGTTATGCGCGGTTGGGCTCAGCACAATGAGGATGCATTGATTTCATATATCAAGGCTTACGTTCAAGGACTGAGATGGGTTTTGAACCCTGCCAATAAAGTGGCTGTGATTGATTTGTTGCAAACGCAGTTAAAACTTGAGCGAGATGTTGCTATGGGCGCAGTAGAGATGGCTACCTCTTCGGCAGGTGGATTCAAAGTGGATGCCCATATTGATATTGAGGGGTTTGCCAACGTTTTGGCGATCCGCGCAGCTTTTGAGAAAAAGTCGACTCCCCAGCAAGTTCAGCGTTACATTGATACTCGTTATCATGCGCTCGCATTGCACCAACTTTGATACTCCCTATACGAGGTGATCCCTATGCAGTCTCAGATCAAGAACTTTAGTATCGCATTTGCATTGACTGTTTTAGGTCAATTTTTTGTAGTTAGTGCTTATGCGGCTGATAGTGCAAAATTTCCAAATCGGCCTATTAAGCTTATAGCCCCTTTTGCGCCTGGTGGTGCTTTAGATGTCATCGCTAGAACCACAGGTGAGGTCATTACAGAACAGTTGGGTCAACCTGTAGTGGTTGAAAATCGCGCTGGTGCAGCAGGTGCCATAGGGTCAGAGTTTGTTGCCAAGCAACCTCCAGATGGGTATACCTTGCTCTTGGGGGCTACCACCACGCATGGTATTAATCCTGTCTTGCAAAAGCTTTCCTATGATCCAATTAAAGATTTCGCCCCTGTATCGTTGGTCGCCACGATCCCACACATTTTCGTAGTGAATCCTCAATTGCCTGTTAACAGTTTTGTTGAATTCATTGCCTATGCGAAATCTCATCCTGGTCTAGCCTATGGCTCTGCAGGTAATGGCTCTCCGCACCATCTTGCGGGTGAATTGATCAAACTTGAGGCGGGATTGGATGTCGTACATGCCCCATACAAAGGTTCGGGACCTGCGCTTTCTGACTTATTGGCTGGTCACATTCAATTCATGTCCATTGAATACACTGCTGTTGCTTCGCAACTTGCGGCAGGTAAGCTCAAGGCTTTGGCTGTGGAGACTGCGCAAAGAGTGCCCGGAGTCGACTTGCCTACTGTTGTGGAGTCAGGAGTACCCGGCATTGATGTCACTGCTTGGTATGCAGTGTATGCCCCAGCGGGAACTCCAGCTGAGATTGTGAACGCCTTGCAAGGAGCAATTGCCAAAGGCATCAAGGAGGGGCCAGCACGTGATAAATTGGTAAAGCTCAACGCAATTGTTGTTGGCGGTACGCCAGATGCTTTGAACAAGCACATGACACAAGAATTGAATCGATGGGCAAGAATTATTAAATTGGCCAATATTAAATCTGACTAAAACAATTACATTCCATGAAATCAACAGACTTCGACTACATCTGCCCAAGCTCTTTGGAAGAGGTAATTCAAATTCTTGATCAATACCAGGGTGAAGTCAAAATCATCTCCGGTGGTCAGAGTTTGATGCCTATATTGAACTATAGACTCGCTAGCCCACAGTTATTGGTTGATTTGCAGGGTGTTGCTGACCTCAACAAGGTAAGCATTTCCTCAGAAGGAACCACTTTGGGTGCAAGGGTTCGTTGGGTAGATATTGAGAACCACGATGGACTGAGAGTCTCGCAACCATTGTTGTGTGCTGCTATAGATCATGTGGCTCATTATCAGATTAGAAACCGTGGTACGGTGGGCGGTAGTCTAGTGCATGCAGATCCAGCAGCGGAGATGCCTGGTTTAGCTGTGGCTTTAGAGGGGATTTTGAATTTGCATGGTCCCCAAGGGGTTCGACGTGTTCATGCAGCTGATTTTTTTCTGGGTCAATTGTCCACCTCCATTGAAACCAATGAAATACTGGTGTCTATCGAATTGCCATTTTGGCCTCAAGATCGACGCTGGGGTTTTGCTGAATTTTCTAGGCGAAAAGGGGATTTTGCGCTTGCTGGAGCAGCAGTTTGGTTTGATCTCGCTTCAGACGGTCATGCGATGAATGTGCATATTGGCCTGATTGGAACGGGAGAAAAACCAATGAGACTGTTGTCGGCGGAATCTGGCTTGAACGGTCGTACCCTGACCGAATCGATGATTGAATCAGTTGTTCATCAAAGCTTAAGTGCCATGTCTTTTCAAGGCGATATTCATGCAAGTGAGAAATATAGACGTGCATTGATGCTTGAAATGGTCTCCAAAGCTTTTGCTCAAGCCATGCGTCCAATTAATTAATAAGTGAGTATTAGAAATGCAAGTTAAGATGACTGTTAATGGCAAATTATTTGAGTCGGACCTTGCTCCAAGAATTAATTTAGCCGATTGTCTTAGACATGAGATGGACCTGACGGGTACACATGTGGCCTGTGAGCATGGAGTTTGTGGAGCTTGCACGGTATTGGTCAATGGAGATGCCGTTAGGTCATGTTTGATGCTAGCCGTACAAGCCAATGGTCAATCCGTCGTGACTGTGGAGGGGCTTTCCAGTGACGCTGAGTTATCAGCCCTTCAGGCGTCATTTCGTAAACACAATGCTTTGCAATGCGGGTTTTGTACTCCAGGGTTTATCACTACAGCTCATGCCTTGCTAACGCAAGAACCGAATTGTGATGAAGATCGAATTCGAGAAGTACTATCGGGAAATTTGTGCCGTTGTACTGGCTATGTGCCTATTGTTCAAGCTGTCCTAGATGCAAGGGTGGCCTATCAACAAATGGGAGTCAAGTGATCATGGCTCAACCTATACTCAAACCTGTTGAACGTCAAAGTAAAAATGTTGGTTCGCCGAAAGAAAGAATCGAGGACTTGCGGTTTTTGCGTGGAAAAGGTATCTATGTTGACGATGTGAAGAAGCAAGATGTCTTGCATGTCAGTATTCTTCGTAGTCCAATTGCCCATGGTTTGATTAAAAATATTCAAACTGATGAAGCGAAAAAACTCTCTGGTGTCGTTGCAATTTTGACAGCCAAAGACATCATTGATCGCTGCGGATCTGTTCCTCTCATTCCTATTCGTTTGCATCACAATCCTATTCTCGATTCCTATAAGCAACCCGTGATTGCGAATGAGAAAGTTCGTTTTGTGGGTGAGGCTATTGCTTTGGTCGTTGCCAAGACTCCAGCGATTGCTGAGGATGCCATGGGCCTCATTGAGCTCGATATTGAGAGCTTAGAAGTTGCCTCGGATATCGAAACTGCTCTAAAAAATGAAGTAAAACTGTTTAGCGATCCCAAAGGTAACTCTCCCCTTACTTATCGATCCAAAAAAGGCAATGCTCAACTTGTTTTTGATAATGCGGCCTATACCAGAAAAGAAAAATTTGTCATTCAAAGAATTTCTGCAATGACCATGGAAACTCGAGGTGTCTTGGCCGAGTGGAAGGCTGAGTCGCAAGAGTTATTTGTTTTTGGTGCAGCCAAAGTACCTTTTTGGAATCGAGCCGCCTTAGCCCAGATGTTGAATTTGGACAAAAATAGTGTCCAATTGATTGAAAATGATGTAGGTGGTAGCTTTGGTGCTCGAGGCGAGTTTTATACCGAAGACTTTCTCATCCCTTTTATTGCCAAAACTTTGGGCGTCACTGTCAAATGGATTGAGGATCGACTTGAACATTTGACTTCCATGAATCAAGCAAGAGATTGTGATGCTGAGGTTGAAATAGCTTGCGACCGTGAAGGAAGAATTTTAGGTTTTCGTGGACATATGCATTATGACCTTGGTGCTTATCCAAGAACCAATGGATTGGTCGCACCTCGAAATATTACTCAATTTTTAACGGGGCCCTATAAAGTCGATAACGTTGATCTGAGCTGTGATATTGTTTTTACCAATAAAACTCCTAGTGGTACTTTGCGTGCGCCAGGTCGATTTGAGAGTAATTTCTTTTGTGAGCGTTTACTCGAGCTAGCAGCCAAGGATTTGGGACTGGATCCAGTTGAGATTAGGCGTAAAAATGTGCTGACTCCTAAAGATATGCCTTTCCCATTTCCAACCATCAGTCCTTCGCTCATTGAACATACTGCCGATACAGAATGTGACAGCGGGGATTACAGGGAGACACTTGAGCGTTGTGTGAAAGACTTTAAATGGCAAGAGTTGCAGCACTTACAAGGTCAGTTGGTCGACGGCGTATACCATGGGCTTGGCTTATCGTGTTTTATTGAAGGTGGGTCAGCAGGTCCCCGCGAAAATGCAAAATTAAGATTAGAAAAAGATGGGTTGATCACTTTCAGTGTTGGCTCGACATCCGTGGGGCAGGGTGTTGAGACAGTTCTCACGCAAATTGCAGCCGATGAACTAGATCTAGACATGACTCAGATTGTGATGCTGCATGGTTCTACCACGCTTTTAAATGAAGGCTGGGGTTCATATCATTCGCGCTCCACGGTCATGGGTGGTTCTGCAGTAACGAATGCAACAGACTTATTCAAGGAGGAAATTCGAGTTCGTGCCAGTGCAGTCCTACGTTGCGATCCATCTCAGATCCATGTCTCTGCAGGTGTCGCTTCCTCCAGTCAAGGTGGATCGGTCACTTGGAATGAGTTGGTGAGTTCGTCCCCCATTGAGGTTATGGGTACTTTTGCAAGTCATCATCACACGTATGCATATGGCTGTGCTGCTGCACACGTGAGCGTTGACCCGAAAACTGGGCGCATTAAGGTTTTGGACTATTTGGTTGTTGAAGATGTTGGACGCGCCATTAATCCCTTGACGGTACATGGCCAATTGGTCGGTGGAACTGTACAAGGCATGAGCGGTACCTTACTCGAGCATATCGTTCATGATGAACAGGGTCAATTATTGACAGGCTCCTTGGCAGACTATTTGATTGCCACAGCTACCGATTTTCCATCAATTCGTGCAGTAGTACTTGAGCAGTATCCATCTCCACTC
Organism: Limnohabitans sp.; assembly: GCA_036821105.1. GTDB lineage: Bacteria > Pseudomonadota > Gammaproteobacteria > Burkholderiales > Burkholderiaceae_C > Limnohabitans. Next base: position 6,884 of record DAISKH010000021.1, on the reverse strand, counting down.
AATCCGCTTGGCGCAAAAGGTGCAGGCGAGGGCGGAACGATTTGTGTAGGAGGTGCCATTGGGAATGCGGTTGCAAATGCATTATCTTCACTCAATATTGAGCCCACCACTCTACCTTTGTCGCCATTGCGTGTTTGGGAGATGATTCACGAGACTTGATTTTTAATCGGTAACAGTTTCTTAGTTTAAATTACGGAAGGTCATCAATGAATTTAATGCATAAAATTTTCATGACGTTGTGCTTGGTGGTGGGATCATCAGTCCTGGCTCAAACCTCCTCCTATCCCAATCAACCCGTTAAGTTGATGGTTACCTTTACGCCAGGTGGAGCTGCTGATTTGACGGCTCGCATCATTGGTGAACATTTGTCGCGCATGTGGAACCAGCAAGTAGTGGTAGATAATAAGATTGGTGCTGGTGGCTCGATTGGTGTTGAACAAGTTTTTCGTGCCAAACCCGATGGGTACACTTTGCTCTTGGCCAGCAACACCCATGCAATCAATCAAGCTTTGTATAACAATTTGCCCTTTGATTTGCGCAAAGACTTTTATGCGATTGCCTCTTTAACCTCTTCCCCCATTGCATTAGCCGTGAATCCTAAAATTCCGGTTAAAAATCTCAAGGAGTTCACTGCGCTTTTGCGCTCTCAGCCCGGAAAAATAGCTTATGGTACGTGTGGAGTTGCTACGGCCCATCACTTTGCAATGGAACTTTATAAAAATGCGACCTCCACCTTTGCTGTTCACATTCCAGAGCGTGGGTGTACACCCGCGGTTATTGATGCAGTCTCCGGTCAGGTCGATGTGGTCATCTCCTCCATGGTCACAGTTCTACCGTTCGCTAAAGATCAAAAATTAAGAGTGATTGGTCTCACCTCTCGTGAGCACTCTCCATCATTACCTAGTGCAGTTCCATTTAGAGAGTCTGGTATCCCAGAGCTAGCGAATTATGAAGTGGAAAATTATTATGGAGTCATGGCCAATGTCAATACTCCCAAGGAAGTATTGATCAAGTTGGAGCAAGACTTGAAAAAATCCTTGGATTCTCCAGAGGTCAAGGCGCAATTGGCGACAGCTGGTTTAGATGAGTTTTGGGGTACAGCCCCACAATTCGCCAATCTGATCAGCTCCGATATCGAAAAATTCAAAGCCGCAATCAAAATTGCTAACATCAAACCTGAATAGATTGCAGTAATTAATCGATTTCTCTTTTTTTGTGATGGACTGACTCAATGAATAAATTAAGAATAAGCCTCTCGTGCTGTGACTATGACCGCTGTCGTGCTATTTTTGACGGTCGTGCTCCCATTGAAGGGTGTGAAGTTTCGGCTGTCGCCATTGAGCCAGAGGAGGGCTTTCATCGGGCTTTTAAATTTCAAGAGTTTGACGTTTGCGAGATCTCGATGTCTAGCCACACGCTGATGACCTCGCGAGGTGAAAATGCTTATGTGGGTATACCAGCTTTTGTCTCCAGACTATTTAGACATTCTGGTATTTACATCCGAACTGATCGAGGAATTAAAAAACCTTCGGATTTGAAGGGTATGAAGATTGGTGTGCCTGAGTATCAAATTACTGCGAATGTTTGGATTAGGGGAATTTTGTCTGAATTCCACGGATTAGAGCCTTCCGATGTACTTTGGCGCGGTGGGGGCTTAGAGGAGGCTGGACGTGAGGAGCGTACCCGACTAAGTGATATTCCAGGCGTTGAGTTATTACCAATTCCTAGTGATAGAACACTGAGTGATATGTTGGCCAAAGGCGAGATCGATGCACTGATTAGTGCTCGTGCGCCATCATGCTATTTGAATAAAACTCCTGGGGTTGATCGCCTCTTTCCTGACTACCCAAGAGTCGAGAGAGAGTACTTTCAGCAAACGAGCATTTTTCCTATCATGCACATCATTGGTATCAGACGTGAGCTTGCAGAGCGTGAGCCTTGGCTTCCTGTGAGTGTCTTCAAGGCATTTATCAAGGCCAAGGAGCTCTGTATGTATGAACTTGGCCAAATCGGTCATTTGTTTAACTCTTTACCGTGGGGAGTCTCCGAGTTTGAATCGGCCAAGGCCCTAATGGGTGACGATTATTGGAGTTATGGTTTTGAGGCTAATCGCCATGTTTTGGAAACTTTTACGGCTTATCACCATCAGCAAGGACTCTCCAAAATCAAAGTTGACCCACGTCAACTCTTTCATCCGGCGTCTTTGGATTTGTCCAAGATTTAAAAACTGATGAAGTCTGCAGCTTTTACTCACCATAGTCCACAAACCTTGCAAGAGGCATTGGTGCTGCTGGGTCAATGTCAGAATGCAAAAGTTTTGGCAGGTGGTCAATCCTTAATGCCCATGATGAATTACCGCTTGGTGGGAATTGATCATTTGATTGATATCAACTCCTTGGTAGAGCTTGATTTCATTAAAGATGAGAAAAGTTTTATCGAATTTGGTTCTATGGTGAGGCAATACTCCATTGCCAAATCTGATTTAGTAAGTAAGCGACTGCCCTTGATGAGTGAAGCCATCCAGTATGTCGGTCACATGCAAACTAGAAATCGTGGAACTCTGGGAGGCAGTCTAAGTCACTTTGATCCATCGGCAGAAATGCCCTTGGTTGCCTATAGCTACGATGCACAGTTGGTGGTTTTGAATGTGCGTGGTTCTCGCGTATTGTCGATGGCAGAGTTTGGTCAAGACTTCATGACCACTGCATTAGAAGGTGACGAATTATTGGTGGCCATCAGAATGTCGCCCTGGCCTGAGGGGCATGGCTATTCCTTTGTGGAATTTGCCAGGCGTCATGGTGACTTTGCGATCGTCTCAGTTGCAACTCTGATGACACTTGACGCCAATGGCTTCATTGACCGCGTATCCATTCATTTGGGAGGGGTGGCTGCAACACCCCTAAGGCTTACTGAGGTTGAAGCAGAACTCTTGGGACAACAACCCTCCGAGGCTTTGTTTGTTAAAGTCTCGCAGCCTTTATCTAAACTAGATGCACTGAGCGATAAACTTTATCCGTCCTGGTACAGAGCTAGACTTGCTCAAAGTTTGGTGGTCAGGTCATTGACCGCCGCTCAGGCACGATGTCTCAATATTGAATCCGTGGAGTCCCATTCCTGATGAATTCAAGTCCCCTCAAAACTATATCCTTTCAACTGAACGGAAAAACTATTCAAGAGGAAGTTCAGAGTCGCCTTAATTTGGCAGATTTTTTACGCCAACAATGTCATTTGACAGGTACCCATGTGGGTTGTGAACATGGTGTTTGTGGTGCTTGCACGGTTATGGTCGAAGGTCGCGCTGTGCGCTCTTGCTTAATGTTGGCTGTGCAAGTTGACCAAAAGGCGGTTGTGACTGTGGAAGGAATCTCTCCAGCCTCTGGCTTGTCGGTTTTGCAAGAAAGCTTTTGGGCTGAACACGGATTGCAATGCGGTTTTTGTACCCCAGGCGTATTGATCTCACTGACTCAACTGCTTATAGACAACTCAAGCCCTAGCCCAGAAGAGATTCGAGATGTGCTTTCAGGTCACCTTTGTCGGTGTACAGGTTATCAAAATATCGTTAAAGCGTGTATGTTGGCTGCCAAGCGCTTACGCGAGACTCCAGACTTAGCTCAGTCCATTCTCATACCCCAGGGCCACAAACTCACCGTGATCGAGGGCCATCATGACCATTGAAGTCGATCGCGCCCCAGTGCATGAGCCCCGCGTGATTGGAGCTCGAGCTCCCAGAGTCGAGGACCCTAAACTATTGACGGGGCAGGGTTGCTTTGTGGATGATATTCAACTGCCTAACACGCTTTACGCAGCCTTTGTGAGAAGCCCCCACGCCCACGCACTTATCGGTCACATTGATGCCTCTAAAGCATTGCAGTTGCCAGGCGTGCGCGCTATTTATACGGCCAAAGAGCTAGAGTCTGTTTTGGTCAAACTTCGAATGCCGCTGGGGTTTCCCACAACCGCCTTGCCGCAAAACATCACCCCGTTTGTGTTATGCCCCAAGGAGGTTTGTTTCGTAGGTGAGGCGCTTGCGGTGGTGGTGGCCGAGTCGAGACATATCGCTGAGGATGCGGCTGAACTGATTGAAGTTACCTATGAACCCTTGCCCATGGTTCACGACTGCCGGCAATCTTTGGAGCCCAATGCACCGAGTGTTCGCTTGGAGAGTCCTAGCAATGAGCTCAATCACTTCAAGGTGACATATGGTGAAATTGACCATGCCTTTGCACAGGCTCATTGTGTGGTCAAGGCCTCCATGTCAACCCATCGAGGAGCAGCCCATCCTATTGAAGGACGGGGGGTGTTGGCTGATTTTTCTGGACAGGCTGAGCTCACGGTTTGGTCATCCACACAAATGTCACATGATTTAAGGCAGATGCTATCGGAATTGTTGGGACTCAACGAAGACCGAGTTCGAGTGATTGCCCCTGATGTGGGCGGAGGATTCGGGTGTAAGTTTTTGGTCTATCCTGAGGAAATTGCTGTGGCTGCTTGCGCCAAGCTCTTGGCCAGGCCCGTGAAGTGGATTGAAGACCGAAGTGAGCATTTTGTGTCTTCTATTCAAGAGCGAGAACAATTTTGGGATATGGAGATGGCTCTAGGTTTGGATGCTCAAATTTTGGGTATTCGCGGGCAGATGCTTCATGATCAAGGTGCTTATACTCCACAAGGCATTAATTGTCCTTACAACGCGGCAACCGGCGTGACGGGTCCCTACAAAGTGGGTGCTTATCACTTGGAGGTCAGTGTTGTACAAACCAACAAAGTGCCCACCATCCCAGTGAGAGGTGCAGGCTACCCTGAGGCTGCATTTGTGATGGAGCGTTTATTGGATTTGGCCAGTGTTCAGATGGGCATTGGTCGAGAGCACATTCGCGCCAAAAATTTGGTCCCCAAAGCACAGATGCCTTACGAGAAGCAAATTAAAAATAGGGCCGGTGCCCCTATTATTTTGGACAGTGGTGACTATCTTCACTGTCAAGAGATGGTCCTCAAGCACATCGATTTTGAAGGTTTTAAAACTCGTCAACGACAAGCCAAAGACCAAGGTCGTTACATTGGTTTGGGGTTTGCTCATGGTGTCAAAGGCACAGGCCGTGGCCCGTTTGAGTCGGGCACCGTGAAAGTCTCACCGGCAGGTCAGGTGAGCGTGTACACAGGCGCCTTGGCGATGGGGCAGGGCCTGAAGACTGCTTTGGCACAAATTTGTGCAGAGCAGTTGGGAGTATCTGCCGCTGACGTCGAGGTGGTGTGTGGTGATACACGATTTGTCACCATGGGATTGGGTGGTTTTGCCAGCAGGCAGACGGTGACCGCTGGATCGTCAGTGCATTTGGCGGCCATTCAAGTGAAGAAAAAAGCGTTGAAAGTGGCCAGTCAAATATTGGAAGCCTCGGAGGATGACCTTGAGCTCAGGGATGGGTTTGTCAAGATCAAAGGCACTGACAAACAGTTAAGCTTAGGGGAGATTTCTAGAAAACTTCGCGGAGTACCAGGTTACGCATTGCCCCCAGGGGTTGAGGCGGGACTAGAGTATTCGGAGCATTGGCAAACCGAGGTCTTGGCTTACTCACACTCATTTCATGCGTGTGAGGTTGAGGTGGATGTGCAAACTGGTGGGGTAAAACTACTGCGCTACGTGGCAAGTCAAGATTCTGGCAAGTTAATCAACCCCATGATTGTGGAAGGTCAATTGCACGGCGGGATCACTCATGGCATTGGTAACGCGCTTTTTGAATTCATGGGTTACGATGAACAAGCGCAACCTTTTACCACCACCTTTGCAGATTACTTATTGCCCACCGCCACTGAGCTCCCGGAGTTTGAAATTTTGTTTCACGAAAGTCCTTCACCTTTCAACCCCCTTGGCGTTAAGGGCGTCGGGGAGAGTGGAACAGTGCCTGTGGTTGCCACTATTTTCTCGGCCATTGATGACGCCCTAAAAGATTGGAAGATTCATCTCAAGCACGCTCCTTTGTCACCGGTCAAGTTGCTGGAAGAAGTCCTTTTTCAAGGTGTATCACCATGACTGGGATAACGCGACAATCGTCATCATCGATCTCTGCATTGGCTTTTTTGACTTTGATGTTGGTGGCCTTGTTGATGGGCTCTAACCATGTGGCCGCCAGGATCGCTTTCAATCATGGGCTTGATGTCTCCACAGCGGTGGTTGTGCGCAGTGCCTTCACGGCCATCATGGTGAGTGGCTTAATTTTTGTACAAAAAATTCCTTTTAGAGTTGAGCCTCGGCAATGGCGCATCTTGGCTGTGATTGGAATTTTGATTTCGATTCAAAGTTGGACACTTTACAGTGCCGTGGCAGCGTTGCCGGTTTCACTGGCGCTGCTTACCTTCAATAGCTACCCACTTTGGGCTGCGTTTTGGGCTCGAGTGATCTACAAACATCAAAGCGAGCGTCAAGTCTTGATGTTAATGCCATTGCTTTTGTTAGGACTAGCCCTGGCGCTTGACGTCACGGGCTCGGCCTCTGGCCTTGGGGCCAAGGCTCAATGGGACTTGATCGGTTGGGGAGTGCTTTGTGCGGTGGTTGGAGCGGCCACATTTGGTTTGGTCTTGGTGCTCATTGAGTTTGAAACAAAGGGTTTGGATGGCCGTTTGCGAACTTCACTCACCATGTGGATGGTCAGCATGATCACCCTTGGGGCAACGCAATATGTAGGCGATTTTCACTGGCCAATGGATGACACAGGCTGGTGGGGTCTGCTTTTCTTGTGTTTGTTTTACTCCAGTGGAATCACACTCATGTTCACTGTGTTGCCCAGATTGGGTGTGGTGGGTAATTCGGCCATTCTCAATTTGGAGCCGATATTTGCATTGATGATGGCTTGGGCTATTTTGGGCCAAAGTATCTTGATGTCTCAATTCGC
>DAISKH010000020.1:2003-32158 GCA_036821105.1 Limnohabitans sp. | reverse complement strand
AATTCCTTCCACGCCCAAACCATGCGTCGTTTTGTGAGTTACCAAAAATTCCGCCTGTTGGAACACGGTTTCTATCATTGCTCACTGGAAAAACAGGTGCAAAATCAGGTGAGGGTGTCATCGCCTCAGGAACAGATACAACGCTTGAGCAAGCTGTAAATTGCATCACGCTCAGTGACAGCAAACCCAAACTTAGAATTTTCAGGATTAAAGTTTTCAACCACCGTGACGATCCTATAGATACGCCGGTACTCACGCTTATTTTTTTCGACAAGTTTTTTATCGTCATGAACATGATGCTCCTAACCTTTACATATTTTGGTTTAGGAACTTCAACATGCCGTCGACCGCATCGATAGCCTTTGAGTTCACCTCATAAGCCCTTTGGGTTTCAATCATGTTGACCATCTCTTCGACCACATTGACATTAGAAGCCTCTAATGAACCTTGATTAATCGTTCCCGCACCTGTGGTACCTGGATTGAGAACCTGTGGTGCGCCACTGGCGGCAGTGGCTGTTAATAGATTGTTGCCAATTGGAGTCAGGCCAGCGGGGTTAACGAATCTGGCAATTTGAATTTGTCCGAGATTCTGTGCACCACCGCCATTGGCGAGTTCGACTGACACCACACCATCGGTTCCAACAGTGATGGAGGATGCGGTGGGCGGAATTACGATGGCAGGCGCAAGTGATAAACCTGATGTTGTGACCAACTGACCCGTGTTGGATAGCTTAAAGCTACCATCCCTTGTGTAAGCCAAGGTTCCATCGGGTTGAGTGATTTGAAAAAAGCCAGAACCCTGAATGGCCATGTCCAACGAGTTATTCGTATTGATCATGTTGCCCTGGGTATGAATTTTTTCAGTGGCCATCACTTTCACACCCGTACCCACCATCAAGCCAGTGGGTGACTGTGTATTCGTAGTGGTTTGTCCACCCGCTTGGCGCACATTTTGGTACAACAAATCTTGGAACACCGCACGATCATTTTTGAAGCCCGTGGTATTGACGTTGGCCAAGTTGTTTGAAATCACGTTCATCCGCATCTGTTGTGCGTCTAAACCTGTTTTCGATACCCACATTGCTGCGTCCATGCTCTACCTCATTTCTTTCTAGTGCTTTTTATTGAATTCACTGACGGAAAACCATGTCCGCCTTTTCTAATCAATAAAAATTGACAATTTCTTCAAAACCTGACGTTTAATCGACACTCCAGAGGCACTCAGTTTTATGTATTCTTTACAAAATAACTGAACAAACCCTCAATTCAAGACTTGACTGTGTCAAACCTTAACTGGCCAACTTCATCATGGTGGCGCCCGATTCATCCGTGGATTGAACCTCTTTGACGACCTTGACTTGTTGCTCAAAAGTACGACTTTGCTCGATTAGTCTCACCATGGTCTCCATTGGATTGACGTTGCTCGCCTCCAATGAACCGACGGTAATTGAAGACTGCCCTCTACCAGAAGCAATATCCGAGCCAACTGTTTGACCCTGAACTTGAAATAAACCGTCTTGTCGGCGGTTGAGTGGCGTGTTGGCAGCGTCACGCAGTAAGATTTGTCCAATTTGGACGGGCTGTTGAACTCCGGGTTGAGCGGGGTCGACGGCAAATACAGATCAGTCGTCACCAATGTTGACCTTGAAGCCTTGAGGGACAGAGATTTGTCCGCCGCCTTCGGCTTTGACTACAGCACCAGTGCTTGTCTCCAAAACACCATTCACATTCACGCGAAGGTCTCCACGTCTGGTGAAGGCCAACTCACCATTGGGAGCTGTCACACCCATCACGGTTGAGTTGTTCATGCTGATATCCAAGTCTCGTCCAGTGACCATTTGTGGGCCAGGAGTCAACTGAATTTGGTCGCTGTGAACCACCTGGGGTTGGTAATTGGTATCAAAACCTTGGCCATCAGCCTTAAAAGCTTTCAATGAAGACTCAAAACTCTTTTTGAAACCGGTGGTGTTCACGTTGGCCATCTCATGGGCCAAGACTTGACGCGTGAGTCGCTGCTCGTTAATGGCGGCTACAGCGTTGAAGGCTAATTTATCCATGAGTGGCTTTGTTGATAATCAAAAAAATGGAGTCAACTCTTCATCAACCGCGGATTTGAATGATGGTCTGGGTCAATGTGGTGTCCGTTTCAATGGCTTTGGCATTGGCTTGGAAATTTCGCTGCTCAGTGATCAAATTCACCAACTCTTGCGTCAAGTCCACGTTGGAGTTCTCCGTTGCGCCTGACTGCACAGTACCGTATCCCGCAGAACCCGCTTCACCCAACTTAGCTGCGCCTGAGCTTGAGCTTGCATAAAAGGAAGCATTACCAATCTGCTGTAAGCCGGATGCGTTAGAGAAATTCACCAAAATCACTTTGCCCAACGAGTGTTGCGAACCGTTTGAGTAGCTGGCTTGGACCAAACCATCGGTCCCGATGGCTACTCCGACTAAACTACCCTCTGGTGCTCCATCTTGAGACTGTGAGAGAACAGCGTATGGAGAGGAGAATTGCGTTGATTTAGAGTAATCGATATTGATCGTCAAAGATCCCTTACCGTTGGGGAGGAAGACTGTACTGAGTTGAGCGCCAGTTTTGGGTGAAACCAAGTTTCCACTCGTGTCAAAGGTCAACTCACCCTTGTTCAAATAGATAGGAGACCAAGCGGGCAAGGTTGAGAAACCATCGGCACTGGAAGTTTCATTGCCAAATGCATCAATGTACTGTCCAACAGCTGTTCCGTTGGCTGTCACCGTGGCTTGCGTGGGTTTGATCCAGGTTGATGTTGAACCCCTGGCAGCCGTCACATTGGATAAACCCCAAACTGCTGCACCACTCACTTTCATAAAGGAATTGGTCCCTGCTGTCCCAGAGGTAAATTTAAATGAACTGGTTGCGGTATCGTACGCGACCTTAACGCCTGAGATTGAAGTTCCTGTCAAGCCCGGTGCAGCAGGTGCACCTACGAGACGGTTGATACCATCTTGCAAAGCTTTCACAAAACTGTCTAAGGTGTAGTTGGGTTGTGGAGGAATCGTAACCGTTCCTTTCACGTTGTCCACAGACACCACAAATGAATTGTTAGAGGCATCCACCGAGAAATTTTGATTGATGTTGATCCCTACAGGCGAGCCCTCCATAATGGCAGGCTGGGATTGAATCCCCCTCAGGGCATCTACAGTCGAAGGCTTGACGTTGTAATTAATAGGGTTTCCAGAAGAATCAGCCAAGCTCAATCCCAAACCACCTTGTGAACTGGTAGCGAATGTATAGGATGGAGAGGTGTTATTGGTATTGGGCACAACTGTGATGCTAGAGCCGTCACCCGTGGTACCCGAACTGAATACAAATTTCTGATTCACATCATCATAGGACACCGTCGCGCCATATCGTTGTTGAGCCACTGGTGTGATAGGGTTTCCTTGAGGATAGGCTGTCAAACTGATTGATGGCTGATTGGGGTCCTGGGCCAAGGAGTTTGAGTTCAATCCCATCAAAGAATTTGCTGAAGTGAATGCAATCACCTGACCGGTGGGTGGAGTGAAGGTGAATTTCTGGGCTGCTGGATCATAGGCCACCGTCACGGCATGCAGTGCGGGAGCCACGGGTGGGTAAGCCGCATCCAACTGCTTTTGGATCAAGCCGGTGGTTTCTGCAACCGTCATGTTATTGGGGTTGGTAGGATCCGTCGTCCCCGCACCTGTCAATGTGATCGTCAACGGAGTCGTCACAGGAGGTGTGACGTTGTTGTTGGTCATGGCCATTTGCATGGTCGAATTGGCAGGATTGGAGAAATTAAAGTACTTTTGATTTCCAAATTTTTGACCAATCACATTGGTCAATTCGGTTGCAATTTGGTCGCCGGTGAGTTTTGGAGCTCCAGCGCCCGTTGCCAATTCACTCAAACCGATAGATTGGGGTGCGCTTCCGTCAATGCTGATGGAGAAAAGATTGGTCAGTTGTGCTGGTGTGTATTGGCTGAAATCAACTGGAGTCAGGGATGACAAGTTACTTGCCAAGCCACCAGAAACAGATGCTGGTGCTGATGTTCTCACATCAGTCAAATCGGTCAAGGCAAACATCTGTGTTTTGGCGTTGACCAACTGATCGGTCACTTGAGACAAAGGGGCTGTTTGTCCATACTTATTTACATACAAGGGCTGCCCAGTGCTTGGATCAGTTGCTTGTTGTAGCGCAGCATTAACTAACGTATCACCCACATACACATAAGTTTGCCAACGGTTAGTTGGCGACGATTGAGACGCATTTTGTGTTTTTACATAATAAACAGTTGCTAAATAACCGTTACCGCCTTTGTCATAGACCGTGATCGCGGTACTTTTGTTATAGGTAGTAGGATCATTGCGGTTGAAAGCGGCATTAATCACAGGTGCATCAGCAGGGAAATTCAAGCCCAACTGCACTTTGGTGGTCTCCATCGCCATACCCGTGGTTTGTTGTGGGATCGTCAATACACTCAACTTACTTGGATCAGCTTTACCGGTACTATCCACCGATGCGGCTTGGAGTTGTTGTCCTGAGGAGGTGACCACGTTATTTTGGTCATTCATCATGAATGTACCGTTACGGGTATAAATATTTTGCAAACCGTCGGGTGACTTCAATGGGAAAAAACCATCACCCGAAATCGCCATGTTCAACGTGTTCGAAGACACCGAGACGTTACCTTGACTAAAGTCCAAGGAAACTTGCTTGAGCGACACACCTTGACCGATTGTGGTACTGGCTTTTTGCAGCGGTGAGGTCGCAAAAATATCACCAAAATTCGCCACTGACTTCTTAAAGCCCTGTGTTCCTGCATTGGCAATGTTATTACTGGTCACGCTCATCTGAGCAGTTGCCGCATTGATACCAGTCAGGGATGTAAAAAATGACATATTGAACTCCGAATTTTGTAGTGTCTATTGGAAATACTTGGATGAAAATTAATTGGTAATCTGAGTCAAACTGTTAAGGGTGACGGTTTTACCGCCCCCTACACCCAAGAGCCAAGTGTTGCTGGCGTCACCTGAGCTGGTCACACTGGTGACCGTGGACATCGTGTTGTAACTGGGTGTGATATTGGCACCACCACTGGTACCCGTGATCGCCAAGGAATATGTACCGTCGGGTTGCTGTGCACCGTTGTCAGATAAACCATCCCACGTGAAATTCATGCTTCCTGGTGTCTGTGGTCCATAAGTCATGGTGCGAACGGCATTGCCTGTGCTATCTGAGACAACCACTTTTAAGCCATCTGCTCCACCAGGCAAACTGATGGTTCCGGTGACGGGTTGAGCGTTGGTGAGTACCGCTGGTCCAGTAGGAATTCCGACTTTCTTACCAATCAAGGCGGCACTGGTGAGCATGCGATCTGATGACTGATTGGTCACCATGGTGTTCAAACTCGTTTGCATGCTGGTGGTCGCTTCCAATTGGGAAAATTGCGCCAATTGCGCCACAAAGGCCTCGTTCTTAACGGGATCGGTTGGATCTTGATTTTGCAATTGAGTCGTAAAGAGCGTCATAAACTCCCCCTGCCCCATCGTCGTAGAGCCTGAGGGTTTATTTTTCTGCGCAGCTACATAATCACTGTATCGAACAATTCCGTTGGGAAGTGGTGGCAGGCTGCTGGTGGCGGTAGAGGTTGTGGTCATGACGAAGTGTCCTTAAAGTGGGTGCTCAATAAAATTAAGATTTGGTCAAATCCAGTGTTCTGGACATCAACTGCTTGGCGGTATTAACCACCTCAACATTGTTTTGATAAGAACGAGAGGCGGCCATCATCTCCACCATCTCTTGCATCTCATTGACATTGGAGAGATACACCATGCCGTCTTTATCTGCTGATGGATTGCTGGGCTCATACAAACTGCGAATTGGGGTGGGATCGTCCACGATGTGATCCACTTTGACACCGCCGAGCTGGGAGAAGGCAGCATTGGTCATCTCATCTTGTACCAAAGCCTTGAAAACAGGTCGTTTTGCCCTGAAAGCATCTTTCTCACTGCTGGCCACTGTAGTGGCATTGGCCAAATTGGAGGCCGTTGTGTTCATGCGAATCATCTGCGCATTGAGCGCAGTGCCGGCAATTCCAAAAACGCTATCGATGGTGTTCATAATGGATTACTCTCCTTTCAACGCTTTGCGGATGCCACCAATGCGATCCCCTAAGAACTGCAACGTGGCTTGGTAGTCCCCAGCAGCCTTACCGAACTGGGCTTGCTCAACACTGATCTCAACGGTGTTGCCGTCAAAGGAGCTGTTGTAGGGCACTCGGTAACGCATCCCGTTGTCAGGTCCTTCCTCAATGGCGGCGTAATGCTTGTCATTGGTGGCCGTCAATGTTTCTCGCTGAACGTCTTGAAGCATGGCTTTGAAGTCAACGTCTTGTGCTTTGTAGTTGGGTGTATCAGCATTGGCAATGTTTCGAGCAAGCACTTCCATGCGTTGGCTTCGCACTTGCAAAGCTTTCTCATGGATTCCAAAGGCACCTGAAAGTAAATTCATTTCTCTGCTCTTTTCACAAAATTAGCCGAATTACCGACACCCCACCCTCAAGTTAGAAGGTCTCAAGCCGATTGAGCAAAAGCTATGCCACGCAATGCAGCTTGACTCTTGGGGATTGGCGGTTTCATTTTTTAGATCGCGGCTTTGGGTTAAAAAAAGTCAATGTGGCAATGTTTTGCCGTTCATCGACCACTGCCTGAAGAACCCGCTGGGTTCAATCCGGCGCTGAAAACGGGATTCAAATACGCATTGATTCGAAGCGACTGAAGCCTTTGAAGGCTTAACTTCATCGCAGCAGCGTTGGCATCTTGCGCAGCTTGTGCAGGGTTCACTGGCGTTGCATTGGCAGACGCAATCAAAGCTCCAGAATCAGCTTTTGCGGCTCTTGGCCTAGCGTTGGCTTGCGTGGCCAAGGCGTCTTTAATCGAACGATCATCAATTCCCAACTTGTCCAGTGCGTTTTGGTGTAAACCTTGTACGATGGAGTCTCGGGTGATGGGCGCTCTCACATCACGGTTGACGTGCAGATAGTTGGCTTGGGGTCCAGCAATGTTCAAACCGACATCGGTTCGGGTCTCGGTTTTGGCCGCTGGAGTGAGAACGGTGAGATACAAGTCATCCAAATGCGTGGGACCTGCATTTTTAAGTCCCGTTTGGTCAAAGTATTTACCCACCATATCAAGCTGCTCCAACACACTTTTACCCAAAATGGCTTTGGGGTTGGTGGCAAAACCAGCGCTGGCGGCTCCTCGGTCAGGGCCATCGCAAAATTGAATGATTCCATGGCACCGGTTGTTGGTGGATTTTGGATTGAGTCCATCACTCTCCATCAAGGAGACCTTGGCGAAATCGTCAGGAGAGAATTTAAATTGGCGCGCCAATTGCAAAATCTTGTCATTCACCGCTTGTTTTTCTTGAGGTGGAATAAAGCCCTTGTCCACCGCACGGTCCAATGTTTTTTGCAACACGGGATAGGCAGAACCATTGAGCCGGGTCATGAGTTGAATGTGATTGGCTGCACTGACACCATTGAAGGGGTCCGCTCCAAGCGCGTTGTTGGCACCCAAGGCGGCCGCCTTGTTATTGGTCATCATGGAAGTCAAACTTGATAGGTTTCCACTGGGGTCTGCCATGTTGCCCCCTCCTCCAAGCAAACTCGCTTGAGTTTGGGGAGTACCCGCCATGGATCCAGCCATCTGGCTATTCATCATGCTGCCCATGGCGGCTCTTGCCATGGCCATGCGCTCTGCTTGCAGTTGCCTGATATTGTTGGCGCTACCGTTCAGAGGGACTGGGTTACTGATGTTGCTAGTTATATTAGTATGGTTATCAGTGCTGGTAGTGACTGCTCCCTCTATAGGGCTACTTGTCGCCGTAACGCTCGTGGGGATGGATTTGCCAACCAATGCACTCGCGCTGGTTAAAGGCAAAGGCATCAAACTTGATGCATTGCCCAAGGCTGTGGAGGCTAACGCAGGCTGTTCGGCATTGTTTGAAGCCAACATTGACCCATTAAGCCCAGCTCCATTCGCTTTGAGGCTGGCATCCAAACCGGCCAATTGCAGCTTTTGCCCTGGGTAAATCAAATTCGGGTTGTTGATGCCATTTTGATGGGCGACGTCTTGAACATATTTTTGCAAATCGTTGGAATTGGGATTGAAACCCTGTGAATTTAAATAATTCTTCACCATCCCTGTCAAAGAATCCCCAGCTTTGACGGTCATCGTTGGCACCTTGGGATCCAATATTGACGGAGTTTCGACACGCAAGGCTTGTTGCGACTGGGCGACTGCCTGTGCAAAGGCACCCGTCAAAGACTCTTTGTCTTGCGGCTTTGCATCGTTTACAAAAGGATTATTAATATCCAGAGGAGAATAATTAAAGAATACTTTTGAATCTATATTTGCGTTCATGTTGGATTCCAGTGAGGTATCGATTTTCTGGTACAAGTTTTGCTTTATTTAGCCCAAGGACGATTAAAAACCGTCAAAACTTCATCACCACAAAGAGTTATTCGCAAATGCTGTGCCCAGACATGAATGCCTTCAAGAAAAAACATAAGCCCCTATTACCTGAAGGCTTGGGGCAAGGTCACGTTATGAATCAACAACTTAAAAATGCAAACCCTGCCTTTCGTTGGGCTCATTCGTGGGCATACTTGGGAGCCCTGCTCGGCTGTGCGGGCGTGTGGGCTCAATCTGAATTGAACCCAAGTCCGGCAGCCCTGGATTTACAACTCCAAGCCCGCACCTGGTTTAGTCAACAAAAGTCCTATCCATTGGAGCGCATTCAAATGTCGGCCATGGATAACAAATTGGCTGTCAAAGCTTGCACAGGTCAAATGCGTTTTGACCAACCCTTTCAAAATCAAAATGTAGTTCGCGCAAGATGCAGTGAACCCAATTCGCAGTATTTCTTAACCGCTCAGGTTAGTGCCCTGATCATTGGTAAGACCTCAAGCGGCGAGTCGGGGTCCTTGACTCCCAATATTGCTTCTAGTGCTCCTCCTGTTACTCCTTCTGTTACTCCTTCTACCAAGCCTGTTGAATTAAGCTCACTCAACACCGCTAAGACTCAACCCACGCTTACTTCTTCAGCCCCAGCTGAAAAAACTCCGGTTTTCCTGCCTGCTAGCTACAAACCCAGCATCAACCCCAATGAGGTGATTAAAACGGTGCTGGTGGCCAATCAGCCCTTGAGGCGTGGAACTGTTTTGCAAGCCAGCCTATTTCGCCGGGTTGACACACCCATTGCCAACACCGACGGACAAGTGTTGACCCAGTTCAAGGAAATTGAAAATTCTGAGCTACTGCACGATATGGGCAGTGACCAGGTTTTGCACAACTTTGACATCAAGCCAGCCCTCATGGTCAAAAAAGGCCAACAAGTGACGGTCATGATTGGGGAGGGCAGAGGTTTTTTGATCACTGTGAAGGCCGAGGCACAACAAGATGGTGCTCTGGGAGATCAAATTCGCTTGAAAAATATCGACTCAGGCCGATCTATTTCAGGCGTCATCACGGGTGTGAGCGAAGTCAAAGTACTTTGAGAGCCATAAAAGAGTACTAATTATGTATATTGAAAATATTTGCAAATTTTTTCAATTATTTGCTCAAGTTATTTTTTCTGGTGTCGAAACCCAAGATACTAGGAAAAGGTTAATGGACTTTGTCTCTTTTGGCCATCGATAGAAAGAAAGTGATTTTCTTATGACTGACTCAATTTCAAACAATGTGGCACGATTTGCTCAGCAAACCGGCGCCAACAAATCGGCTTCTAATAAAGCCAATGCTGCCAATCAGCAGGCCTCCTCACAAGCGGCAACGCTGAGTGCGAGCACGACATCGAGTGACAAGAACTCAGGGGTGACCAATTCGATCACCTTGAGCAATGTGACTCAAAAAGTGATGGCACAACCCAGTTTTGATCGCGCCAAGGTGGATTCCATCAAAAAAGCAATCAAAGATGGCAACTATCCTTTGAACCCCAAAGGCATTGCCGAGAGCTTTCTCTCACTTGAACAAATGATCAAAGGCTAATTCACCATGACCGCATTCAGTGCCGCCACACCATACCCCGCTCAGTCACCCAATTTGGTGATGGCTGTGATGGAGAGAGTGGGATCACTTGAATCTGTCTTGGAGCAAGAGTTTGATGCCTTAAAAGCTCAAGACTTGGATCATTTGGATCGCTTGCTCAATGCCAAAACCGAAATTCTTCAAGAAATCGCCAATATGACAGGCGTGCGCCAAGCCATGGATGCAGACCAATTGGATGCGTCTTGGGATGGGTTTCGCTCAAAAATGATGTATTGCCGCAATTTGAATCGTCGCAACGAAATTTTGGTCATACGTAAATTAGACGCGATTCGCGGTGCCTTGAAAAGCTTACAAATCAATGATCCCTCAAGCTCGGTCGAAGTCTACGATCGCTTGGGTAGACTCAACCGTCTGCGCCGCTCACGTAACTATCTTCAAATGTGAGCCCCAGGGCGAATAGGTAAGTACCTAAAGATCTAGTCCTCAACTGCAGCAGGACTTAATCTTTAATTCATCTATCCATTCAGTATTCAATTCTCTGAATCTTCAAGGGGTCTGAATGCTTCCCGTGCATCACTCGACCAATTGCGAAGTCCTCACTTCAACCAACAACTGTCCCAGTCACCTAAGCTAGCTTGGCGAAGTAGTCTGACACTGGGGTACCACATACTTTGAGTGGTGTTATCAAACCAGCGCCAATCGGCATTGAGCGGTAAAAGTGCGGTCACCTTTTGACCCAGGGCTCCGGCCAGATGAACAGTCGAATTGTCAACGCTCACCACCTCATCACAGGCTTGGATTAACGAGGCCAAACCGTCCAAATCGGTGAAATTGTCAACCGAGCCGATCTGCTCTACAAGTACTCCTGTTTCCTTCAAACAGTCTTCAATGTCAACTTGAACATCTCCATACTGCAGGTTGATCAATCTCACCCCCGCAGGATAGATAGTTTTCAGTTGTTTGGCCAATCGAGTCAACGACAACGAGCGTTGCGTGCCAAAACTCTCGTTTAGACTGCGCCACGAAACCCCAATGCACGGCAAGGGCTCTAACTCATGGTCACTGGCGGTCTTCTCCAGTTGGGCTCTCACCTCCAGTAGACGAGTTTCATCCGCTTTCAAATAGCAAAATGGTTGCTTCTGAAATGAAGCGAGTTGGGGCCGCAAAATTCTAGGCAAACTGCCCATTGGCAAATGGGCATCAAATTGAACATCGTCAAGCTCCACGCTTCGCGCGATGAACTTGATTTCAGGATAGGAGCGTTGGAATAACCCCACCAACCTGGCATCCACTTGCACCACCAACTCTTCAGCCCAAGGCCGCGCCTCAGACAGCAAAGAGCCAAACATGATCTCATCGCCCACGCCTTGCTCGGCCCAAATCAAGAGTCGCTGTAGTCCCTGACTTGATGGGGAATCGGTGTTTTTCGTTTCTTGGAGCTGATTAGAACCTGCAATAGCCTTCAAGCCATTGAACCAGGGCCTCTGGGTTTGGGTGTACTTAGGGGGGTCTTCGCCGCAATGGAAGCGATAATCGTACAGGGGCCAGCCCCGCTCAAACTCCCCATTTCTAAGCAGCAGTAGGCCTAAGTTGCGTTGAGCGATAGCCCACTCAATGGGCAAATCCTTGAACAGTTGAGGCGGTAAACCGTCTCCTCTGAGCAGCAAGCGAGTCATGGTCTCGACCGCCACAGGAGAGGCAACGCACAGACGCTCTAAACCCGCCTGAAGTCCTTCTATGGCTTGGGTATAGTGACCCATTTTTTCATGAGTCGCGGCCAAATTCACACAAGCCGGCATATAACTGGCATCCAAGTTTTGACACTGAACAAAGCAATCCGCTGCCAATTCAAAGTGCCCCATGGATTGACACAACAGGCCCAAATTGTTCATGGCCAAGACGTGATCAGGCACTTGGCTGAGGACATGGACAAAGCATTGCTGGGCCAAATCAAACTTTTTTTGTCCCTTCAAAGCCAAACCCAGATTCAACCAAGCGTCCACATGATCAGCCTCTAACTCAATGACCTCTTCAAACATCGCCTGAGCCAAGACCCATAGCTTTTGCTCCATCAACGTCTGCCCTTTTGCGATGAGGCACTCGGGATAATTCGCATGCAAGGCCAACGCTTGGTCAAAATGCTCAATGGCTTGGGACCACATCCGCTCCTTGTGTTTGATCAAACCACAGTTGTAATGGCTTTGAGAATGCTTGGGCTGGAGCATTAAGCAGCGTTTGAATTGCAAATAGGCCAGTTGATAATAGTTTTGTGTGCCCCACAAAAGGCCTAGATCAAAATGCAAGGCCACCGAATGATCGTCCAAGGCAATGGCCAATTGAAAATGCAATAGGGCTTGCTCAATTTGTCCCAGTGCTTGGTGAACCAAAGCGAGTTGGTGGTGTGCTAAAACGCTCTCGGGGTTCTCTCCCAAGAGCGTGTTGTAGACACCCATCGCGCCTGGCCAGTCCTCTAGTTTTTGGAGAGTTCTACCCAAATGGCCCAAAAATTCGACATCATTTGGCTTATCAAGTAGCGCCTGGGTGTAAGCATGCTTTGCTTCCAAGTAAGAGGCTTGATCGTGATAAATAGAAGCCAAAACACCCCATGCAGTGCTGTCGTGGGCGGCCAATTTCAAATGCGTTTGTAGACTCTCGATGGCTTCTTGGGTATGCGCCAATTGATAATGCGCCAAACCTTCCAAGTAATGAACCAAGTTGTGATCGGGGCGTCTCTCGATGACTTTTGCAAAACACTCCAACGCCTCAGACCATCGGCTCGTTTTGAGTAAGTCAATGCCGTGTTGCAATAACTCTTCCACACGCATGGGGTCTTTGAGCGCCAACGACTGTAAGCCCATCGAGCTTGGGGTGAACGTGGTGGTGAGTGTTCTCATGAGGGATTGAAAAGTGTGTGAAGCGTGGCCATGACGTCCGACCAGTCTCCCTGCGTTTGCTGCCTCAAGAGTTGCACACTAGGGTACCAAGGGCTTTGTGTGGCGATCTCCATCCATCTCCAATCGGAGGGGTGTGGCAGTAATGCCAACACGGGTTGACCCAATGCACCGCCCAAATGGACAGTGACATTGTCCACGCTCACCACAGCACCCAGCGCCTTCATCAAGGCCATCAAGCCATCTATATCGGCAAAATTGTCCACCTCTTTGACTTCGTGAATCCGAATGCCGGTTTGCTCAAAACAAGCTTGAATCTCATCACTCACGTGACCGTACTGCAAGTTGACCAATTGAACTCCAGGCGCGTGTAAAGCTTTGGCCAACACGCTCAAATCAAGAGAACGGCTCTCACCAGACTCAACGCTTTGACTTCTCCAAGAAATACCCACCCAAGTCGCTTGAGCCTCCTGAGGACTCAATTGGGACTCAAGGACTTGTCGCAAGTGTTGAACTCTGACAGGGTCAGCTATGAGGTAAGCTTTGGGTTGGCTCTCAAAGGAGGCCATTGAGTCTCGGCACCATTGAGCCAAACTTCCCATGCTGATCTGGCGGTCGAAAGCTTGCTCATGTAGAGGTTGGCCTCTGGGTAAGAATTCAATCCCAGGCATGCTGCGCTTCATGACAGAAATAAGCCTGCGATCGACCTCAACACTGAGGTGCTTCACTCTGCCTTGAATTTCTGGCAAGAGAGATGCAAACATCACCTCGTCACCCAAGCCCTGTTCGGCCCAGACCAAGACGCGGTGCTCAGCGGCTGAGGGATCCAACGCTGACCATTGGACTTGAAGGGGATTATGGGGTTGAAAGGCCAAGGGCTTGAAGGTGTCAACCTGCCATCTCCATTCATGCTCAGCCCAGCCGCGCTCAAACGATCCCAAACGCAACTCACACAAGCCCAAATTCCAATGTGCTTTGGCATGGGAGGGGTTTAACTGAATGGTTTTTTCAAAACTCGTGACCGCCTCTCTCGTGCGACCCATTCGGGCCAGTACGAGACCTTTGCAAAAGTAAAGCTCATCACTGTGTGCATTGTTTTGTAAGGCCTGCTCTACACAGATCAATGCCTCAGCAAACGATTGAGTCTGCCCCAGGAGTGAACACAAATTCACATAGACCTCAAAGTACTGGGGATCCAGCCTTAGAGCGAGTTGGTATTGCTCAATGGCCAAGGCATTTTGTCCACGCTCTTGGAGCAGCACTCCCCAGTTGTAATGGGCGACTGGATTGGCTTGATTGATGTGGATGGCGTGCAAATAATTCGTTTGGGCTTCTTCGAATTGACCCAAGCGGTGATGCGCAATCCCCAAGCTCACCTGGTAATGTGCATTCATGGGGTCAACCCCACAAAGCTCCGTCAAAGGGGTCAATGCCAATTCAAAAAGCCCAAGGTCTAAATTCAACTCGCTCAATTGAGCCAATACTTTTTCATCGTGCGGGTTTAGTGCATAGGCCAAATCGAGCGCCTCTCTTGCCGTGCTCCAGTGTTCTTGTCCCCACACCCGGTATGCACGCGCTAAATCGGTGAGATGCTCGACACGGGAGGGCTCCAGATAGCTCAAATTTTTAAAGATTTCCACAGCACTGGCATGCTCCCCCAAGGCCAACAAACATTGCCCCAGAAGGCCCCAAGCCGTCATATCTTGAGTGCTTTGCTTCAAGTATTGATTCAATCCGTGCTTGGCTTGAACATAGTCACCCAGCTGGAAACACACCAAAGCCCATAAAAACAAGGCTTGTGGGTGTTCTCCCGACAAGGCCAAAATATCCAAATAATGTGTTCTGGCCTGCTCCAACTCACCCGCCTGATGCAAACGACCGGCCTCTTGTAGCAAGCGATTGATTTTGGTCTCCAGGCTTGGCTGCGCCAAGACGCCTGGTGAACGCTTGAAGGGAGTCGCAAAGGAAGGGGTCAACATGGCAAGGTCAAGGTCAAAGTCCAGGTGCAGGAGCAGATCCAGGTTAGGTGAGTGAACTTGCATGAAAATCGGCAAGTATTGGCCAATTGACGGCCACTAGCACCTTTACTGCAAAATCTGTGCCTTGACCGGCTGGTCAAACCCCACTCTTTTGAGCGCTGTGCTCAGCGCGCGTTGGTGTTTCTGGGGTTGAGTTTTTCATCCCCTGGCTTCATGCCTTTTAACCAATAAACCCAAGACAAAATCACCGCCACCGCAGTGAACATATCGGGAGGAATTTCCTCCCCGACATCGAGTCGACTCAACAACGCCAGCAGTTGTGGGTCTTGAGTGACGTAGACCCCTTGGCGACGGGCCTCTTCGATGATCATTTGCGCGAGTTCGTCTCGCCCCTTGGCACTGACCTTGGGGGTTTTATTCAAGCCATATTCAAGGGCCAATGCTTCGAGTGGAGTTTTCATAGGCATTCAATAGGACTCAAATAAAGCGTGTACTGTGGACTGTCTCACGCCTTGGCGTCCACCACTCGGCCAAGCGCCGTCGGTGAGAGTTGTTCTTGTTCCACTGGTTTGGCGGCATTGAAGATCTGAAAACTCTTTAAGTTCAGTCCCGAGTCTTGCAAATCAAAACCCAACTCTTTGGCTTTGAGCCTGGCCATATCGGCCACATCGCTTCGCAATGCCCACATGGTCAGATCGACTTGGCTGCCTGAACTGATTTGGGTATTGAGCCAAACCTCCCCAAGAAACCGGCTTTTGGAGTGTATGTCCACGCTCAATGGGTTTGGCGTGTCGCCTTGTTGTCGCCCCTTTCTCTTGAAATGCAAATCTACGGGATCGGCATCCAAAAAGGGAACAATGACCTTCAAGTTCAAATCCCCCCTTGCCCAGTGCTGGACCGCTTGGAGTTGTGAGGCATCGAGTTCATTCAACCCCCGCTGCAGCGTTTGTTTTAAGTCCCCGGTCTCTGAGGTGTCAGAACTCTGAAGACTATTGAACAAATCTTGAAGTAAGGATTTGGGTCCCTCCTTGGCGTTTTCACCCACACTGAGCAGTCTCTCGTTGCTCTTGGCCTGCGTTAACACCATGTTTTTCAATGCATTGCCGGACACATACGACATCGAAAGGGCGACCTTACGGTACAAGGTCCACCAAGCACCTAAATTCATTTGGGCGCTGAGTTGGGCTAAAAAATCAGGCTGCATCAAATGCGCCACCGACTCAAAACTCAAGGGCTGCTGCAAGAGCATCTCCGTGCGAGTGCCGAGCATCGCACTCGCTTGAGCACCCCCTGTGGCCATCATGGCTTCACTTGGCAAAGTAGAGGAACCAACGCCCACCGACTTTAAGCCTACATTTGAAGCGGCGGATGCTGTTTGCGAGTTGGCAATGGAGGCGCCCGATTGGGCTCCCCCAGAAGCTAAAGCGTTGCCTTTGTTTTGTACCACAGCAGCGATAGAGGGTGTTTTGACATCTCCAAGGGGTGTGGTGGGGGCAGCACTCAAATTTGAATTTTGGAGGTGCAGTCCATAACCCAACGCTGATTGGAAAACACTCACAAAGGGTTTGTCACCTGGCTTTAGACCCCAGGTGGATGGAATATCGAATGAAAAATTCTTCAGCCACAACCTCACCGAGCCGCGCTCCAAGGTGACGGTGGCTTGGACGATTTCTTGATCGGTGAGACCCAGGGACTGCGCCACAGGACTCTCGACCCAAATGGGCCGGTTCTCCATTGGAGCCACTGGAACTCGGGGCGCAGCAAGAATGTTTTCTGGACCGAAGATCAAATCAAGGACTTTCCATAGAATGGTCCAACCCCTTGCGGGTCAGCACCCAGGCTCAGCTAAGCCCTAAAGGCAAGAATCGGAGCCAAGTCCTTGAAGTTTAGGGGATCATGGGTCAGTGTGACAAGCACCCCTTCCCTTTTTTCAATCCTCTAGAGAGCAATTGTGCTCAGCAAAAAAAGAGATTCAGGGAAATTGAACCCAACTCTTTCTTTTCTCCATTCCCTGGGGATTGATGATGACATCTGGATAGGTCTCATAACCCACAAACTGCTTGTGTGACCCTTGTTGCGAGGAGGATTGAGCCATCCCCAATTGACTTCTTAACAGGTCGTCATTGCTCGGGAGCGTTAAGGTAACGCCCGATTTCAGTATTTTTTGACTCCCTTTTGTAAAGGCATCAGGATTCAACGCAATGATTTCTCGCTTTAAGATTTCACTCTTCAAGGGACTGTCGCCCAATGTTTTTTGCACGACTTTATCGAGTGTGTCTCCTTTTTTGACCACATAGGTGGAGGTATGCGAATAGCTCCCTGCAGACGACGTAGTGGAGACTGAGGCGGGAGCAGCCATGGAGGCCTTTTTGCTAGGAAAAGGTGCATCTGCACGTGGTCCATCAGAGTCCTTGTGCAAATCTTTGCTGGCACTGCCCGCTCGCAAGCTCGAACTCAATGAGCTAGCGGACTTTTGAGCTGCAGACTTGTCCTCGCCCGAACCCTCGGGTGGCAATAGGCCTTTATCGGACAAAGTGATCACCTCCAATGGGGGGGAGCTTTGCGTCGCCGCAAAGGAGCCTGCTGCATAACAACCCAATGCCAAGAGGCCCACAATGAGGCGACCCACCGAGCCCGAAGACGATACGGGTTTCACCCCTTGAGGATGACACTTGAGGACAAAACCTGGTTGTGTAATTGCGCTCATTTGTAAGCTCCTTGTGGCTAAAGACGTTTTAATCATGATACTGTTGAGGAATGGCGACCCAATTGATCACCCCATTCAAGCTCGGTCCAGCGACTTGTTTTAACTGGGCCGAGTAAAGGCTTACCGATTGCACCTGGGCCATGGCCATGTGTTGCAGCGCATCGGCTTGGAGTGCACGGGCCGGTATGAGTTTGGGGTCGACCACCACGAATTTGTCACCCACTTTGAGTCCATTGGCCGATCCGGCAGATACATTCAACTGTGAGCCTGTCCATTTGGTGACTTCAAATTGAGGGGGAATACAACTCAATTGATCTTCAAACCATTGTTTTAAAACTGTGCTCAAAGCATCAACTTGGGCCAGCATGACACTGGACAAGGCGGCGCTGGTGGGTTTTTCTGGCATGGACTCAAACCAGAGCATCTCAACATGCTCAAAGCTTAGCCTCGAGTCCAAACGATTTTCAAGAACACTCACCACTTTTAGACCTGGAGCATTGGAGAGCTCATCTCGTGCGGGCTCCAACCTCAAGTGCAGTTGCCAAGTCACCCTTTGCTCGCCGCGTCCGAGTAATGCCTGCTCATAATAATTTTGTCCAGGGCCAAAGGCCCGGTTGCCCACATTGGCCCCTGCGCCCACGCCAGTGCTATAGGAGACATTGACGGGTAAGGTGCTCAGTCTGAGCTTTAAAACACCCGATTGCTGGGAGAGGTTTTGTAAACTCTCTTTGAGCGCCAACACCACCAAGCGTGCTTGGTAGACATCTTTATTGGGCACTTTAGGTGAGAGGTTGATGTCCATGACCGCCAAATGTTGAACCTGACTTTTTTTCACCCCGCTCAAATCTTTGGCCTGGCAACTGTGTGTCGTGAGTCTCTCAGGCTTACCCATGGAGAGTTGCGCGTAGGGTTGGGATTGTGAATCCACACCATACGACAAAATTCGAACACCGCGCACCACCATGCCGTTGCTGAAACTGGAGCCCTCTCTCAAAGCCCCCGATTCATCAATCCAGGCACTGCTGCGCACCTCGGTGGGACCTTCAAGGGAGAGATCAATGAGTGCCTTTCTGAGCACTTCAAGTCTTTGGCTATCGTTAAGATCTTGGGCTTGAACGGCAAAAGCAAATAAGCAAACCCACAGGACACACAAGAGAAAAATTACCCCGACAAGCGGTTCAAAGCGACTGGACTTACCCCAATGGGCTCGCCATGGCGTCAAGACACGGTTCACCCAAGGCAGGTGCGTTTTACACTGAGCCCTGGTGGCAAATTCGATGTCTGACGTTCGCATAGAAGGGGTTTCTCAAGACCATGGACTTGCTATCAAACAAGTCCAAAACTTTTTTAACGACCACGCATGGCCAATTGAGTCAAGTACAAACGACGCAAGTCTTGAACAACCGCACGGTCTAGGGACAAGGTGGTCTCGTACGTATCGTCGCTCACGGGCGTGATGCTGACCAATTGAGCACCATAAATCACGCCTTCCACTTTGGCACGGAAGGTGTCGTTCACCACGGTCATATCAGCGACTGTGGTACTGGCATCCAACTGTTGTCCATACACTTGCTCGGTCAAAGCACGGTAAGCGTCCAATTTGGAGGCGCGAATAGCAAGCAAGCGTTGCTGTGCTGGATTCTTGTGATTTTGCACACTGATCACTGCGTAGCCTGTGGCCACCAGAGTTTCACGTTTTTCCACCATGGGGGCAATCATCGAGGGTGCAGCGCTCGCGCCCTCAGCATGACTTTCCGCCGGAGCGGCTTTGGGGAAAAATTGGGGCATGCTCGAGCATGCGCTCAGGAGGGCCAGCGTTGCCGACAATGTACCGATCGTGATGCTTTTCATAATAAGTTCCTTCAAATGACTAAACCATCTTTAACAACATGAACCATGTTTTCCCCTCTGAGCACTCCAAAGGAGCCCTTGGGCACGTCCACATAAATCGACCGTAACAACGTAATCTTGAGAGTTCATTGAGTCAGAGTATGCAAAAAAGTCAACCTCTCACCTCAAAACCCTGGCGACTGTGCCAACGCTTAGACGGGTCATGGCGCGTGAAGCACACATTTCCAGGCCAAGCTTTGCCACATGGAATCCATTGAAGACGGCAAAACATCACCGCTTGCCCTTAATTACAAGCTTTTGTGGTTTTTGCTTTTGAGTAAGCAAAATATCTGCCATACTATGGAAAAAGTTCACCAAGCGTTCACCAAGTGTTCACTGGACTTCATGAAAACCAAGGCTTTATGTTCTTTTTTAGAAACTTTTTGTTGACTTTGACCGTTGAGCCTTTTCTGACACCGGCGTCAACATCTCAATTTTCAGGGTTATGAAACCGAGCACTCAGTTCATCGGCCAAAGCGACTCCGCACAATCCCTCAGAGACTTGCTCGGAACCATTGCCAACTCCAACTCGACTGTGCTGATCACGGGCGAGAGTGGCACTGGCAAGGAACTCTTGGCCAGGTCTTTGCACGAGCAGTCCATGCGGGCGGGCTCCAATTTCGTTCCCATCAATTGCGCGGCCATTCCTAAAGAGCTCTTAGAGAGTGAGCTCTTTGGTCACCGCAAAGGCTCTTTCACTGGAGCCGTCTCCGACCGACTCGGGCGCTTTGAACTCGCTCACGGTGGCTCCTTGTTTTTGGATGAAATCGGTGACATGCCCATGGACATGCAAGTCAAGCTGCTGCGGGTTTTACAAGAACGCACCATTGACCCCATTGGCTCGACTCGGCAAATCCCCATCGACGTGCGCGTGATCGCCGCCACCCACCGGGATTTGGAGAGCGAGATCGCATCTGGAAAATTCAGGGAAGACTTGTACTACCGCCTCAATGTCTTACCAGTCAACACCCCACCGCTACGGGAGCGGGTTGAGGACATCGAGCCACTTTTGGTTCATTTTGCGCAAAAATTTGCCCACGTTCAACACGGACCCATTCGTTTTTCTGCTGAATTTTTGGACTCCATGCGAGCCTATCCCTGGCCAGGTAATGTGCGTGAACTCTCCAATTTGGTCGATCGCTTCAGTACTCTTTATGCGGGCCAACGGCTTGATTTGCGCGCCATCCCACCCTCTCTCTTACCCAAGGGTTTGGTGCTGATCCAGGGCAATTTAAAACTCACTGCACCAGCACCCGTGACGCCTCAGCCCATGACACCTCCTAAAGAGGTGCTTGAAGAAATGGAACAAGGCGAGTTGGAGTTGGAGACCGATGTGGAGGACATCATCATGCTCGCACAGGGCATGCCTGAGTTGCCCCCCGAGGGTCTGTCGTTAAAGGACCGATTGGCCGAGATCGAGAAAAGCATCATCGAACAAGCCCTGGCCAGAGCCCAGGGCAATGTTTCAAAAACTGCCAAATTGCTCAATTTGCAGCGCACCACATTGATTGAAAAAATCAACAAATACGATTTGCGCTCAGCCTAAGGCCACCGCTATCAAGCTCTAGTCTTGATTCAATACCGTGATACTCATGCGACGATTTCTCGGGTCGCTCTTGTCATTGGTGTTGAAAGGATCGGTGTCAGCCACCCCCTCAATTCGCGTGAATCGAGACTCAGGAATCCCTTGCCTTTGAAGAATTTGACGAGTGGCATCGGCACGCTGTGCGGATAAGGCCCAGTTGTTGTTCAAACTCGGATTTTGGAAGGGGACGCTATCGGTGTGTCCTCGAATGGCAACCTTATTGGGCAACTTGGCCAAGGAGGCGGCAACTTCGGCAATCAAAGCCTCGGCCTTGCCTTGCATGTTGGTGGTCCCACTGGGGAACATGGCAAAGTCGGCCTTATCAATGATTTCAATGCGAAGCCCTTGCTTGTCCCGCGTGATCTGGAGTTGATCCTTAATATTGGCAAGTTTTTTATTCTCAGAAATCTTCTCCTTGAGTTCTGACTCAAGCTTTCTGAAGTTTTTCTCGTCTTGTTCCTCCGCAATCGCTTTCTTTTCCTCATCAGTCAACTGACTAGGATCGGCGTCTTTGTCTTTTTTGGAGTCCGATTGCTTACTGGGAGAGGAGTAATCTTTTTCATTTTCCGGGGCTGGTTCCGTATCAGGATTGGGGCCCCCTTCGGATCTGGGGGTCAAGCGCTCCAAGAGTCCAGTCTGTTTAGCCGAGAAAGGAAAACCATCGGGGTCGATGATGGAGCGACCTCCAAGCACACCATTGGAGCCCGCCAAAGAGCC
Organism: Limnohabitans sp.; assembly: GCA_036821105.1. GTDB lineage: Bacteria > Pseudomonadota > Gammaproteobacteria > Burkholderiales > Burkholderiaceae_C > Limnohabitans. The sequence continues at coordinate 10,340 of DAISKH010000020.1, read as the reverse complement.
AAAGGGCACCATGCTGTGTGAGCTGGGTTTGAAATAGTCGGCAATACTCTTTCGAGCGTCCGAATTTGACGCGCCCAAGAGCCACATCAACAAGAAGAAGGCCATCATGGCCGTCATCATGTCGGCCAACGCGATTTTCCAAGCACCACCGTGGGCACCACCGTGCCCATCGTCCATCACCTTTTTAATGATGATGGGGGCCAGTCCCTCCGCCGCTGGGGCTTCTGCCGCAGGGGCCTCTTCTGTGGTCACAGCCGTTTGTGCGGCTGCATCTGCATCATCGGCCATGGTTTACTTACCTCTCAAGCCGTCAAAAATTTCACCAAAGGTGGGTTGATTGTGATGGCTAATGCACACCCGAGCGGCTTCAATGATAAGAGGAACGGGGTGGCCGTGCATGTGTCCAATGAGAATTTGCTTGACCACTTTGTACATCTCGCCCTCTTCGTCAACGATTTGACCCAAGCGTTGGCTAAAGGGTTCAGCCACCGTATAGGCTAGCATCACCCCCATGAACGTACCCACCAAAGCGCCACCAATCATGGCACCGAGGACAGGGGGAGGCTGGTCAATCGCCGCCATGGTTTTCACCACACCCAACACACAAGACACAATACCCAGAGCAGGAAGAGCACCGCCCATACCGGCCAGGGCTTGTGAGGGCTTCATCTCGTTGTGGTGATGCAGTTTGATGGAAGCATCCATGATGTCTTCCACGGCATAAGGACTCAAGGTGCCTGAGGAGACCACCAAGAGTCGTACGGTATTACAAATAAGATCCAACACACCGTGGTCTGAAAGTAAGGGGGCGTGTTCGGCAAAAATAGCACTGGACTCGGGGGCCTCGACGTGGGCTTCTAGTGCCACAGCACCTTCGGCTTTGAGGGTTTTCATGATCTTAAAGACCACAAAAATTGTTCCCAAGAAATCTTCTTTTTTGTACTTGGGGCCTTTGATTACTTTACCGAATCCACCAAAAGCACCCTTGAAGGTTTCCATGCTATTGGAGATGATCATGGCACCAACGGCTGAACCGAAGATGGTTGCAAACTCAGCAGGAGCTGCCTCGATGATGGGCTCCATGCTGCCACCTTCGGCGACGTAGACGCCGAAGATGCAAGCCATTGCAAATATAAAACCGACTGCAGCCATTGTTAACTCCAAAAAAATGTGTGAGACCCATCGCCCCAACCTGATTAGAACACCCTATTGTCAGCGGTGTTCTAGATGAACTTCATTTTATTGGACGTGGGGCTGATCGCCTCAACTCAATTCATTTGATGTCTGGCATGCGCTGGAGCGGGCACCAATGAAGGCACATGCTCCCAAGCTTCGCGAATCTCACTCATCAAACCATGAATCTCGTCCAATACTTTCAAATCGTTGTGAATATTCACATGAATCAAACGGCGGGTCACATAACCATACAACTCGTTCAAGTTGTTGGCCAAATCCCCACCTTTCTCGAAATCCAAAGCGCCTTGTAGACCGAGCACAATGCGGCTTGCGCGCGCAATGCTTTTGGCCTTGTCAGCTACAGCGCCTCGTTGGATATGACCCCGGGTGATTGACAAACTCTCAATGAGACCGTCAAACAACATCTGAATCAACTCGACACTATTGGCTGACGCCACACCAGTGACAACTTGGACTTCTCCGTAACTATCGATGGCACGTTGCTTTGATCGCATGATTTGAATCCCTGAGTGAATTGACTGACACTCACGGAATCGGACCAAGTTTGAGTAACTTGAGTAATAACACTCAAATTCTCAAAACGACAACCAAAGTTTTACAAATCTACTCCTCTTTTCTCATCATTCAATCTTCACGTCAATTGACTGCACTCGACCTCAAGCGGCAACAGTGGCTTGAGTAGGCAAGTTAACAGGCAGCACGGCAGGGTCTTCAATCGGTGAACTGGGCGAATTTGGCGAGTTGGACGGGTTAGGCGTCTCGCCCAAACCCTCAAACCCCGACAAAGACTGAGCCAAATCCGAGATCATTTGATCTTGAGGCGCACCGTCCGTGCTCGCATTGCTCTCGAGCGACAAAGGCGCCTCTGGTGAGCCAGGCTCTGGAGGGGCAGGCATCAATCCCGCTTGGATGGGCAACTTTAGCAGTGTCTCCGAGTACGGATCAGCAATGTTCAAACCCGTTCTGGCATAGAGCATGGCCGTGACTTGGTCCAAGTTTTGTTGCAGCATCAAGTGGTCTTCTGGCTTATTTTGCGCAAAATCGAGACCCGCTTGGTAAATACTGGCCAAATGGTGCAACGGTAGCCAAGACTCGAGCGAGCCCCGGGGCGTTGGAATTTGACAATTATTGGGCGGAACTCCCGCCTTTTGATCCTTGCCGTTGCGAAAACCGTCCATGAACGCGAGCTCAATGTGCTGGCGCAACACGGGTTCGTAATGAGGCTTCAAGCCTTCCACCATTTTGGGATCAATCCCAGGCAATGGAATACCACTCATGGCGTCCCACAATGTCTTACCCACCAATTCCCCAAAAAGTCCATCAGAGTATGTTTTGGGAATTTCTGCTGGGACTTGGGCTTTGTACATCGTATTGACTTTGTCGATCAAATAAAACGACAAAATCAGTAATAGGAGAACACCCCAAGCCACAAAGAGTCCAAAAAAGCTATTCATGATCAGTGCCTTTCAGTCGATTCCAAGGGATCAAATGCACCCTTCAAATTGCCTCGCAGCTTTTTGACCACCGTCGATAAAATTTGACTCACTCGGGATTCGCTCACCCCCAAGACCTCACCAATCTCTTTTAAGTTGAGCTCTTCCACGTAGTAAAGCTGCATGACCAATTGCTCTCGCTCGGGCAAATCTTCAATCGCCGAGGTGACCGCATCCATCAATTGAGCGTGCTCCACGATGGCGTCAGGTTGCTGATCGTGAGTGTCAGCGATATTCATCACCTCCTCAGTCACCACCTCCATGGAGTAAGTCTCAAACTGCCAAGCCTTACCGCGGTCTTTGTGAAATTCTTCGATGTCCTTGCCCATGAATTCGGCGATTTCAACTTGCGAAGGTGCACGCCCCAGCTCAGACGACAAGGTGTGCAAACTCTCGTTGTGAGACTTATTAAAAGCCACCGCCGATCGAGGCAGAAAGGACAAGCGCCTTACCTCGTCAAGCATAGCACCGCGGACACGGGAGTGAGCAAAATTTTCAAACTCAACACCCTTACTCAAATCAAAGGCGCGGGCCGCTTCAAGTAAGCCAATCATGCCCACTTGAATCAACTCGTCAAGCTCCATGAATGCGGGCACTCGGGCGCGCAAATGAATGGCAACTCGCTTGACCAAACCCAGATGGGCCATCACCAGCTCTTCACTGGGGGAGACTTGTTGCTGATAGTGTTTAACAGGCGAGAGAGCTCTCATAATGATTTCTGACTGGGGTTGACCAGCCGCTCCATAAAAAACTGCAGTCCGCCAGACGTTTGGTCTATGGCCCTGAATTGGGTACAAACATCGGCCAATCGTCTAAAGTCCCTGGATGCTGCACTTCCAGGGGACAATTCCAACACTGAAGCGTATTTTCTGAGCGCTGTGAGCACAAGCTCATCATTCTCAATGGCCGTCAAGTAATGTAAGTTCAGACCTAAAAACTTCACACACACGTCATTAAGTCGTTGATAAAGCTTCCACCCCTCTGCTTGTGAGTTCACCATATTTGGGAGCAAATATATTTCATCAAGCTCCATGTGCTTTGAAAGCACCTTAATCGTTCCGTAGGCATCGGCAATAGAGGACGGATCGTCTTTGACCACGATAAAGCGGCGTTGACAAGAGGCCAAGAACGCAAGCACGGAAGGAGAGATGCCCGCTGCCACATCGACTATCAAATAGTCCACCTCATCGGACAAAGAACTAAAGGACTGCACAATGCTCGCGGCTTGAATTTCACTCAAACCCGCCAATTCCTCCACACCCGATGCACCGGGAATCAACTTGATGCCTTGCTTGGTGGTGACGACAATATCGGAAAGTGTTTTTTCACCTTTGAGTACATGACTCAGGTTGTAAGTGGCGCGAGCTCCCAAGGCAATTTGTGCATTGGCAAGCCCCAAATCGGCATCAAACAACATGACTTTGTGGCCTTGCAGAGTCAGTGCGGTGGCCAAATTAATGGAGACCGTGGTTTTACCCACCCCGCCCTTGCCGCTGGCAACTCCGATGACTTCGGTTTTTTTAGTGCTCATCATGAATGTGTGCCTGTCATTTGTAATACGCCGTCTTGGGTCAATTGCGCGATTTTTGCTGAAGCACGGGACATGGCCGCATGCAAATTGTGCTCTTTTTCTGCTGCAGGCGAAAGATTCAACAATGAGAGAGCTTGCTCAACCCATTCCTGCGCATTCACTTGTGAGCTCCAATCCCCCATGCGCTCACCACGGCTCACCAAGCTCACCCCTGTGGGCTGCTCGATCAAGAACTGGAGTAAGGCCCAAGGTTGGGTTGACTCGTCCATTTTGCTCACCACCCAGGAGGTCCAATTCGCCCCCGTGACTTGGTTCAAGCGTGCGATGCTCGCTGAGGAAGCATCCGCGCAGACCACTGCATGGGTGTACAAATCCAAATTCGCATCCTTACAGCAGCGTTGAACTTCCTCAAGTCTTTCGGCCATTTGCACACCCGAAGTGTCAATCAAAATAAGGCGACGGCTAGAGAGCTCTTCCAATAGCAACTGTAGTCCTGCAGCGTTGGTGGCACGAAAACAATCGACCCCAGACTGAGCGCTGAGCAACTGAGTTTGGTTCCAAGCACCAGGCTTGGTGTCCAAGTAACTCACAATGGCCACTTGGTCGCAACCGTGTTTGGTGCTGCCGTGCTGGGCCAAGCGTGCGACAGACAATGTTTTTCCTGAACCCGACAAGCCAGTGATGACGTGAACCCCAGCGTCTGGTAAGTCACGCTGCACATCACCAATTGAGTGGAGCAATTGACCCTTGATTTCATTCAAGGCCGATTCAGGATTGTCTTGATTGTGGATACTATCCAAAAGTAGGGCCTTCAACGCAGCCGGAATAGGAGCCTCTTGCAAGGACTGCCTGAGCGCAGCAAGAGCGGGATGCACTTGGGCGCTTAACTGCCATAGATTCATTTGCTGGCTCATGCGAAATTCTTTTCTCAAAGCAGCCAACTCGTCACGCACCATGGCCACAATCTCTTGACCTCTTAGTTTGTCATGTTCGCTATCAACAACGCCGGGCTGTGTGGCTTGGCCTGTGGTTGAGGCGTTATCTTGAGCGGGCTCAGCGTGTTGCGAAGCTTTAACTTGTGGGCTTGTCTCAGTAGCAGATGAAGCAGATGTAGTAGATGTAGCAGATGTAGTAGATGCTTCGGCTGCGCCGGACTTGGAAGCTCTCTTTTTGTGACCCAGCATTTTGTCCTCAAAGGCTTGCATATCGCTATTGGTGACTGTGGCCAAGCGCTTGGCTTTGTTGTTGCTGGAGATTGAATTGGCGGTGGATTTTGCAATGGGGTCTTGTGTAGCGTTTTGGGCCAAACTTTGAGCCAAATGCTCTTCAAATGGTTTTTTCTCAATAGGCTCCAACGTGGCCAAATTGATAGCCGTCGGATTAGAGAGAGCCGAAAAGCCCAATTCCTCGTGCAAAGCCTCTTCGCCTTCGATGGCGGGGATATCCACTGCCACAATCAGTTCGGTTTGTCCCCGGACTTGACAGCTGGAGATGACAAGCACGTCGGGACCATACAAAGCCACGGCCTTGTCGTTGGCTTGTCGATTATTACTGGCGAGGATACGTTTGAGTTCCATGGTCAATCTCTTGAGTCTGTCAATTTAAAGGAGGTCAATCTTTGGGCTTGGCGTCAACGGTGTGAACCACTTTCACCGACTGGTCGTCTGGTATTTCACTGTAGGACAACACCGTCAAATCATTCACACGGTGTCTCACGGCTTTTGATAACCAAGTCCGAATGAGGGGGGAGACTACCAAGACTGCAGGGTTTCCGTCATCTTCCATGATGCGTGCTGCGTCTCGAAGTGCTAAAAATAGGTTCTCTGACAAACCTGGCTCGAGCACAACGGGTTGACCAGGCTGGGTTTGTTGGATGACGTTGTGCAAGAGTTGCTCAAAGCTTGGCTCCAAAGTCATCACTGAGAGAGTGTTTTTGTCGTCCACCAGACTTTGCATGATCATGCGACCTAGCTTGGGACGAACCATGGCGGCGAGTTGTTCTGGGTCATTGCTTCTGTGGCTCACTTCGGCCAAAGTTTCCGCAATGGTGCGCATGTCACGAATGGAGACAGACTCGATCAGTAAGAACTGCAACACGCGGGTCAATACGCCCAATGAAATTTTGCCAGGCACCAAATCTTCCACCAACTTGGGAGAGCGAGCACCTAGTTTTTCAAGCAACTGCTGAGTGTCATCGTGGCTGATCAAGTCCGAGGCGTTTTCACGCAGCACTTTATTCAAATGGGTTGAGATGGCTGTACTGGCGTCGACAACGGTGTAGCCCAAAGCCCTGGCGTGATCACGCTCAGAGGGCTCGATCCAGACCGCTTTCAATCCAAATGCAGGCTCCAAGGTTTCGATGCCTTTGAGGTCGCCATAGACTTGGCCTGGGTTGATGGCCAAATCACGGCCCACTTTGATATCGCCCTTGCCACGAACCACCCCTTTGAGGACGATGCGGTAAGAGTCGGGATCTATATTAAGGTCGTCCCTGATGCGCACAGGCTGGACCAAGAAGCCCAACTCGGCGGACAATTTCTTTCTCACCCCTTTGACGCGGCTCATGAGCTCACCGCCAGTTTCTGGATTCACCAAGGGGATGAGGCCGTAACCAATGTCTAGTCCAATCAAATCGACTTGATCAATGTCATCCCAATCCAACTCTTTGGGCGCTTGGGTTTTGGGGGCATCCATTTGGGCTTGAACTTGGGCTTCTTCTTCCACCTCTCCACGAATCACCATGAGACCAATGCCAGCCGTGGCAACAGCCAGGGCTACAAAAATCATGTGGGGCATTCCAGGCACCAAGCCTAAAACGGTCAAAATACCTGAAGCAATAAAGAGTGCCGAGGGATTGGAGAGCTGCGTCTTGGCTTGCTCGGTCATGGACTCGGAAGTGGTCACCCGGGTCACAATAATGGCGGTTGAGAGAGACAACAAGAGTGATGGGATTTGGGCCACCAAGCCGTCACCAATGGTCAAGAGTACGTACAGTTTGCCGGCATCGGCTACTGACATGCCGTGTTGAGCCACACCGATGGCGAGACCACCAATCACGTTGATGAGCAAAATCAAAAGACCCGCGACCGCGTCGCCAGATACGAATTTGGAAGCACCATCCATGGAGCCAAAGAAGTCTGACTCTTGTGAGAGTTCTTCGCGTCTTTTCTTGGCAGTGGCCTGATCAATCACTCCTGCATTCAAATCTGCATCGATGGACATCTGCTTACCAGGCATGGCGTCCAAGGTAAAGCGTGCATTCACCTCAGACACACGACCTGCACCTTTGGTCACCACGATGAAGTTGATGATCATCAAAATCGAGAAAATGATGAATCCCACTAAATAATTACCACTGATGACGAACTCACCAAAAGCAGCAATCACTTTACCGGCTGAATCTTGACCTTCGCTACCGTGAACCAAAATCACCCGGGTTGAAGCCACGTTCAAAGCCAATCGGAGCATGGTGGCAAACAACAAGACCGAGGGGAAGGCGGAAAAATCCAAGGGCTTGGTCGTGCTGATGGCAATCATGATGATCACCAAGCTCGCCACAATATTGAATGTGAACAAAAAATCGAGCAATAAAGGAGGCAGGGGCAGGACCAACATGCCCATGATCATCAAAACCAAAGCAGGAATACCCAGACCTGAGTAGTCAAATTTGGTCAGATTCTGTCGAATGGTTGACAGGCTTAAGGTGGTCATGGTCTTTTTTGCTTCGAAATTTAATACTTAAGATTTCACAAATCACAAATTCTTCAATGTGTCCTTTATGTTAAGCAATCGATATGCCAGTTACGTTGACGTTACACCGTCGGTCCAGTCTTGGCCAAACTCGTTGCCCCCTCATGGTCAAAACCTGTGCTGGGACACCTTGCAGAGTGAAATACGCAGGACCTTGGACAACCTCTTTTTTTATAATGCGGAAAAAGTGGTAGGCCAAACCAATGCGCGCCTCAAGCTCAGGCCCAGCAGATGAAGGTGCAAAAATTTAAGCAATTTTTAAGCTCAGGACACTGATTTCTAAAATTGAAGCGCTCCAAGCATCCCAATCTTCCAAATCGTCCAAATCGACCAAAGGCTCTAAAACGATGAACCTGTTTTGACTCG
>DAISKH010000020.1:0-1903 GCA_036821105.1 Limnohabitans sp. | reverse complement strand
TCCAAATCGTCCAAATCGACCAAAGGCTCTAAAACGATGAACCTGTTTTGACTCGAAATCGAAGGCATGCAGCTGCTCGCTCGAACAAGACCTGAGCGACTCCAGGGGTGCAAGATTTGGCCACTTTTAAGTTTTTGCGGGCTAGAAACTTGCTTATTACCGCTTGTCTAAGCTCTTTAAAGTCTTGAAATTTACCTTCGGTTAAATTAAATTTAAAAATAAAAAATAATACTTATTGTATATTAATCATTATTTAATAACACTAAAGATCTGCATATATATTAATCAATTGACTCAATGGAGTCATTTTTTAGACTGGGGAAGTCACTATCCATGATGGCAAAGAGTAACCAGTCACGATTTTTGCTTGTAAAGTTTGTCTTTGCATCCATATGTTGGGACAAAGGCTGATTGAAAACACATTGACGTACACAAATTTACACCAAGACCATGAGTTTTAACTCCATCAATTCACGCAACGCCAACACCACACCTTTGAGCGACTCACAGCTCCTGGGTGGGAGCCCAAGCGCCTCCAACGACACTGGCTCCAGTAGCCCCGTGTCTGGGCCGCAGTTCTCCGTGTTTTTTGAGCGAATGATGCATCCCTCTTTTGCAACGGACGCGCAAAATGGGAATCCAGCCTCACAGGGTGTCAACGAGAACTCGGCGAACCTGCTGGGTTCAGGCGGGAGCGGTCTACAAAGTCTCTCCTCCTTGGGGACAGACAGCACCAGTAGCTTGGGTGGCTTACCGCTGAGTAACTTCCTTGGAGGGGCAGATTTAAGTGCCCTATCGGGCACGTCTGCCTTTGGCGGCTTGGGCAACTCGGGTTCATTGAGCAGTAGCGGTGGATTCGGCGCTGAAAATAATTCAAGCATCTCACCAAGCTCATGGACAAACAGTTGGTCACCAGCCCAAAATGATCGTTCCTCATACTCCAACTTGGACAACCATCCAAGTTCATCTGAGCGCAGCTCATATTCAAACGACACAAACCGCTCGATCCGGGAGCAGCGAGATCAAAGCGCCTCAGCCCATAGCACACAAGATACTCAAGACACGGCCCGTGCCCGTGCCCATGAACGCGAACAAAATAATACGAGCAGAGATGGCGCAACTGAGAGCTCCAGCTCTAGCGCAAATGCCCACGAACACTTGCAAAGACGCGAGAGCTCGCGCAACTCCCCAGAGTCAAGCGCAACCAGCACCCACAACTCACCCCTAGGTGATGCAAGCTCGTCCAGCAACGCAGCGTCTACCAGCACCCAAAGCGGTACAACGCCAACGGACACGGTCAATGCTCACCTTGACTCAACAAATCCAAGTGAGGACGCGCATTCCGACAAATTAACATTGGCCAACCAGGCCCTCAACCAGCAAAGACTGCCCAGTATCCCGCTTCCTGCAGCAAGCCCCACCACGCCAAGCTCCTCAAGTGCAAAAAGTGCAACTGCTGCCGACACGGACCCAAGCGCCTCTGGCGCCCAAAACTTGGACCCCAACGCTTTGAGCGCTCAACCTACGCCAGAGCTCAAAACCATGGCATTGGGCGACAATTCTCAAATCGTCACCACCTCCAGGGATGCGCCGAGCGAGAAAAGTTTGGCCGATTTTGCTCGGTCCATGGGATTTGATGAAAGTGCCATCTCCGAACTTTTCGGCCCTGACGCCAACGCCTTGATGCTCAATGCAGCCGCACTCCAAGCCGCGCACATGAACCCCGTGGCCCTGAATCCAGGCAACGGTTTGCCCAGTGCGTTGACAACAGGCAACGCCTCAGCGGGCCTCACACTCACCACCAACGCTGAGTCCTTGGCCACACTCACTTTGAATACCAACGCGAGCGCCAATACGCTCGCCTCGCCCACGGCCGCCTTACTCACCAGCAACACCCTGGGTA
>DAISKH010000019.1:0-32595 GCA_036821105.1 Limnohabitans sp. | reverse complement strand
ACGTAGTCACCCGGTTGACTGGTGTTGCCTTCTTTGAAGTGTTTTGACTCCAAAATGACCTTCAAATCTTTAAGCAGTTGGGGGGATCCACAAATCATCACCCGGTCAATACTAGGGTCTAAATTGGGAAGTGCAAGGTCTTGGGTCAGTTTGTGTGAGTTCAGTAAGTCAGTGATGCGGCCTTGATTTTTGAAAGGCTCGCGAGTGACGGTGGGGTAATACAAGAATTGCTCTTGCACCATCTCGCCCAAGAGTTCGTGGTTAGGTAATTCGTTGACCAAATAGTCGTGGTAGGCCAATTCAGCGACCTCTCGCACACCATGCACCAAAATCACTTTTTCAAATTTTTCGTAGGTCTCTGGATCTCGAATGATGCTTAAAAAGGGAGCCATTCCGGTTCCAGTGCCAAGCAAATAAAGATTTTTTCCAGGTAGCAAATAATCGATGAGTAAGGTACCTGTGGGTTTGCGACCCACCACGATCTCGTCACCGACTTGAATGTGTTGAAGCTTGGAAGTGAGAGGGCCGTCGGGTACTTTAATGCTCAGAAATTCCAAGTGCTCTTCGTAATTGGCGCTGACAATGCTGTATGCGCGCAGCAAAGGTTTGTTGTTCACCATCAAGCCAATCATGGTGAAGTGTCCGTTGGAAAACCGCAAAGCCATGTCACGTGTGGTGGTGAAGCTAAATAATCGGTCGGTCCAGTGATGAACACTTAAAACTTTTTCGGTATGCATGTTGCTCATAGTGGCTTGGGGGCTATTCAAAGCGGTTGTAAGGGGTAGTAGGGGATGTGAAAGAGTAGGGAGCGGTCACCCATTTAACTCAATTCAAACGCAATCTACCATTTTACCTCCCTCTGAACTAGGCTTTTTCAACGCATGGTCAGCACTTGATATGTGCTTGATATGTGATCGGATCTTTCTTGTGCCTCGAAGGGGGAAAATACCTCTTCAAGCTGCTAAGAGTTGGCGCCAAAGTGCCAAAGGCTCAGGCACGCCTTCTTTGGCAGTGATGGGATGGCGATAGGCCACCATTTGATCGGGTCGCACAATGACCCAGTGGGCTTGGTATAAAGTTTCTAGCTCAGGCAAATCGAGGGCGTTGGGCTTTAAACACTTCAACTCAATACCCATTTGCTTTGCTACCAAGGTGTGAGCGTCCTCGATTTCATGCCCACTCGTGAGGTTAATCAGTGTCCAGTCTCGCCCAAAATGGTCGTACAAGGAGCTCCCGTCATTGAGCCAGGCATGCGGGGGTCGCCCCCCTGGGGTGGCAGTGGGTGTGTAAGTGTTCGCTTGGTCAACGGGGGCAGTGCTGCCGTCCGAGACAATGATGGGGGAGTGGTCATAACGCCCACCAAAGGTGACGCCTGGAATGTTGAATTCTTTTCTCACATGCGCATTGAAATGGACCCCCGCTCGTTCTCGCTCAGCTTGGCCCTCAGGTGTGTTGTCCTCAATGGCGGGTGTTACCGGGTACAAGCCCACCGAATCGGCAAACTCTCGTGCGTAGTTGGTATTTCTGAGTGCCAAAGGACGGCGCTCAACCTCATAGGTGTTAAGCAAGCCTGCTAATTCAGGTCTGGCAATGGCTGTGGCCAATTTCCACCCTAAATTGACCGCGTCTTCAATTGCCGTGTTGTAACCCAAGCCCCCAGTGGGTGTGAACAAGTGAGCAGCATCGCCCATGAGGAACACACGGCCTTGTTGAAACCGCTCCGCCACCAATGAGTGTCCAGCCGTCCAAGTTTGAATAGACAAGATTTCGAAATCGACCTCACAACCCATGAACTCAAGAAGCAATTGACGGGCCTCTTTTTCAGCCCAATGCTCGGGGTTCTCGGACTCGCTCACGGCGCTATGAAAAGCAAACTGTTCATGCCCATCCACAGATGCCAAAAATCCCCTACGCTTGGGGTTCACCGTCACATACATCCAAGCCCTGGGATGCGGGATGTGTTGGTACAAGTCTTTAGAGCGCATATAAACGGCAAACATTTGTCCACCCATGTAACTGCGTTTCACACCAGTCTCGCCGGTATAAGAAATGCCCAATGCGTGGCGCACACTGCTCTTGGGGCCGTCGCCAGCGACAAGATATTTCACTTTGATCGACTCGATTTGATCGGGGGTGGCCAGCGCACAAAAGCGCGCCAAAACGCAGTCGCCTTGGTCTTCAAAATCGATCAATCGGTGCGCATATCGAATGTCGTTGTTGGCAAAACTTTGTGCATGTTTTTTGAGCACCGTTTCAACAAATTTTTGCGACACACGATGTGGCAACTCGGCAGCACTCCATGAGCCTTTCATCGTTTTGATTTTTTCAACCGCCTCATTGGCTGTGGGTAGCGAGAGGCGAGCGAGCTCGTAGCCGTTGAGTCTTGTGAAGTAAGCGATATCTGTGGGATGGTCGCCCGGTAGACCAAGTGCGCGTATTTCATGCGCAAAGCCCAACCTTCGGTAATGCTCCATGGTTCTGGCTTGGGTGGCGTTGGCTTGGGGGTTGAAGGCTGTGGACGCCTTGGCATCCAAGAGTAAACATTTCACCCCCCGGGCACCCAGCTCATTGGCCAGCATCAAACCACTGGGGCCACCGCCCACAATCAATACATCAAAATCAGTCATGAGAGCATTTTCCTTAATGAGTGGAATTGTCCCTCAAATCTTGAGCCTCACCATATTTTGCGCACGATTTTGGAGTTCAAGCGGTGTTTGCCCGTGTTTTAGGGCCAGAGAAAAGAAGATAAGATGTGCAAGCCATAAAGACCCTGTGGGGGTCATTGAGGTGAGGCACTTTAAAAAGTTCTTATAAAGGCCAATCTCAAGATGCCCAGCATAGAGGAGCTATTGGGTTGTCGTTCAATTCGACGCTTGAAGGTTCTCTTGCTGGGTACTCATTCACAGTTATTATTCAACATCAACCGACAGGAAACTTTAGATCATGGACACTACTTTGGTGCATCAATTGCGCATTCGTCAACTTGTAGAGAGTTGGGCCGTTTGGCGCGATGCGGGAGACTGGGAGCGCTTTAAGACGGTGTGGCATGACGATGGTGTGATGATGGCCACTTGGTTCCAAGGACCCTTTGAGGAGTTCATCAAAGTCACCATCGAAGGTTGGAATAAAGGGGTGAGTATTTTGCATTTTCTTGGAGGCTCATCCATCGATGTTCAGGGGACTCGTGCGATTGCACAAACCAAGATGACCATCTCCCAAAGAGGGCTAGTGCAAGATGTGTTGTGCGATGTCGTTTGCACGGGTCGGTTTTATGATTTTTTTGAAGAACGTGACGGCCGTTGGGGCTTGGTGCACCGTCAGCCTATCTATGAAAAGGACCGCATCGATCCTGTGGACCCCAATGCTAAGTTGGTGCTCGATCAAGCCGCCTTGCAGGCATTTCCTGAAGGCTACCGTCACTTGGCCTATATTCAAACCCGCATAGGCTACAACGTCAAAATGGATATGCCCATGCTTAAAGGTGAAAAAGTTCAAGCGCTTTATGCCCATGGCGCGCAGTGGTTGAAGGGCGGCGCATTGGTGCGCTAAAGCCTTACCATTAATTGAGCATTTCTCAGACGGGATAAGACTTTGTTTTCATGTCAGTGAATATAGGAGGGTAGGCCCATGCGTAGGCGTGAATCTTTGCAACGTTTGACTTCTTGGGGGCTAGGTGCTGCCTCTTGGAATCTGGGTCTTGGGGCTCGGCAAGCCTGGGCTCAAAGTGCCGATATTTTCCCCAATCGCAGCATCAAAGTGGTGGTACCTCAACCTGCTGGCGGAGGCTTTGATTTTGTGGCCCGAGTCTTGGCAGACAAAATGGCTCAAGGCGTGAACACTGGCGTGATCGTTGAAAATCGTACAGGCTCGGGTACCTTGGTGGGCACTGATTTTGTCGCCAAGGCCCCCGCCGATGGATACACATTGTTGTTGGGATCGGTCTCCAACATGGTGCTCAATGCAGGTCTGTACAAAAACTTATCCTACGACCCCGTGAAAGACTTTGAGCCCTTGGGTTTGGCTGTGGGATACAGCTATACCTTGGTCTCACGACTGGACGCAAAGCTCAAAACACTCAAGGACTGGTTGGACTTTGCACGGGCTCATCCAGGACAAGTCACCTACGCATCGGCAGGTAACGGGACTGGGCAACATGTCATTGCGGCGGCCCTGTGGCATGTGGCCGGTGTGGAGCTCACCCATGTGCCCTACCGTGGGGCTCAAGCCGCTTATACCGACCTCATTGGCTCAAGAGTGGATTTGTTCTTTGACCTGTCCTCGACAGCCCGGGTGCACGTGGATGCCCAGAGGCTTCAGGCCATTGCCGTCTCTGGCGCTCAACGCTTACCGATTCATCCACAAGTGCCCACATTGCTTGAAAGCGGGATCGAGAATTTGGAGCTGGAGTCTTGGTTTGGCCTTTTCGCGGGCTCCAAAACACCAGCGAAGGAATTGGCATTTTTGCGCGCCTTGGTCAAGGACGCCATGTCTGCCCCCGAGGTCAAAGAGCGGTTTGAAAAACAAGGAGGACGCACGCTCGCTTGGGGTCCTCAAGAAAGCCGCCAAGCGCTGAAGAAAGATTTGGCCAGGTGGGTCCCACTGATCAATGTACTGGGAATACAACCGGAATAGTTCAGCGTAGATCGCTTTCAATTGGAAAAACCTCAATGGGGCCCGATTTGCATGATCGTTGGGATCCGCCCCAGTTGCTGTCGACTACCGATTAAGCGTTCGGGTTTGATGGGGTGTTGGCTCCAAAGAGCCCGAGCTCCAGGCGGGCGACTCTAGAGTCGATACAATTCATTAAAATAAAGAATAGGCATCTGGCAATGATCAAACACATTGTGATGTGGCGAGTTAGAGGCGAGAGTGCCCAAGAAAAACACGCCAATATTGAACTCGTGCGCTTGGGGTTTGAGGCTTTGAGGGGAAAGATTCCCGGCATGACCCACCTCGAAGTGGGGGTAGACGTGAGCGCCATTGACTATGCCTGCGATGTGGTGCTGTACACAGAATTTGAGCGAACAGAAGATTTGAAGGCTTATGCAACACATCCCTTGCATGAGCAACTGAAAAAGGACCTCGAGGGCGTGCGAATTGCGCGTCATCAAGTGGATTACGAAGTGAACTAAAGAAAAGGAAACAAAAATGACGATCGATCAAAAAGCAATGCAAGCCTTGTTCCATGATGCCAGAACGGCCAATGGATTTTTGGATAAACCCGTGGACGCTCATTTGTTGCGCGACATTTACGAGTTGGCCAAAATGGGAGCCACTTCCATGAACACACAGCCTACACGCTATGTGTTTTTGACCAATGAGGCCGCCAAGGGCCGTTTGTATCCCGCTTTGAGTCCTGGTAATTTGGACAAAACCAAATCCGCTCCAGTTTGCGTGATCGTGGCCACGGACAATCGCTTTTATGAGCATTTGCCCCAGTGTTTCCCCAATAAACCTGATGCTCAACAAATGTTTGAAGGCAATGCAGGTTTGGCCGCAGGCACAGCCAGCAGGAACGGTACTTTGGGTGGCGCTTACTTCATGATGGCTGCCAGGGCCTATGGCTTGGACTGTGGCCCCATGAGTGGTTTTGATGCAGCCAAGGTCAATCAAGAATTCTTCCCCGATGGCCGCTTCACCGTTAATTTCTTGGTGAATTTGGGCTATGGTGACAACACCAAACTCTTTGGTCGCAACCCAAGATTGAGCTTCGAGCAAGCCTGCCAGGTTCTTTAAGTTGTTCGATTGGCCCGTGATGGACCCCCTGTTTTATGGGGTGGCCATTCCAGCCGTGTTACTGCTCGGACTGAGTAAGAGCGGCTTTGCTTCGGGCTTTGGCTCCATGGCCGTGCCTTTGATGGCCATGGTGGTGAGTGTTCCCACGGCCGCCGCTATCTTGATGCCCATCTTGTTGGTGCTCGACATTTTGGGCCTGCGAGCCTACCGAAAAGATATCGACAAAGCATTGCTCCGTTGGCTTGTTCCGTGCTCCTTGATGGGGGTGTTCCTGGGTTACTTGTCCTTTAAGTCCTTGGACACCAAAACCGTCTCGGCCATTGTGGGCCTAAGCACTTTGTTATTTCTAGCACAACGATTGTTTTGGCCCTCTGCCAAGCTATTGAGTGAGCCCAGCCAGAGAACAGGCGTGGTGCTCTCGATTGCGTCGGGTTTTACCTCCTTCATGGCCCACGCGGGTGCCCCGCCGATTAATGCGTATTTGCTTGGTTTGAATTTGCCTCCCATCAGGTTTGCGTCTACCCTAGCAGTCTTATTTTTTTGGGTCAATTTGGTCAAATGGATTCCTTATGCTGGGCTAGGACTCTTGCATACGGGCAACATGATCACAGCGCTCACCTTGATGCCATTCGCCCCCATTGGTATTTATGCAGGCGTATATTTAACCAAACGCATGCGACCCACGATTTTTTATCGATTGGTTCATGGCGCGATGTTTTTGACAGGCTGTAAATTACTCTGGGATGGTTTGAGTTGATCTCATAGAAGTGGGTGTATTTCACCCAGGTTAAATCTACTTAATTTCAAGCATGCGAGTGTTTAAAACTTTGGCCGAATTGGTCTCCTTTGCGGGTCAAGAGCTGGGGGTGAGCCCTTGGCACACCATTACGCAACAACAAATTGATGCCTTTGCCAAGGCCACGATGGATCAGCAGTGGATTCACGTGGACGAGGAGCGTGCAAAAGAGGGCCCCTTCAAGTCAACCATTGCGCACGGATTTTTAACCCTGTCATTGATGCCTTGGTGCATGGAGCAGGCGCTCAGCATTGAGCAGCACACCACCAGCATCAACTATGGGCTCAATAAGGTGCGCTTCACATCGGTTGTACCCGTTAATTCTCAGGTGAGGGCGCGTTTTCAATTGGCTGCAGCCAAGCCCTTAGCAGTGCCTCAAGGCGAGGCTTTTGAGTTGATTTGGGATGTGGTGTTTGAGTTGTTGGGGCAAGACAAGCCTGCTTGCGTTGCGCAGTGCGTGGTGAGGCGTTACACCCAAGTTTGAGGAGTCAGTGCCTTTGTGGTGTCAAATGAAACCAATTTGACGCCAAGCTTCATAAACCACGATGGCCACCGTGTTGGAGAGGTTCAAGCTGCGTTGCGACTCTCGCATGGTTAACCTGAGCAGGTGATCGTGATCAAACTGAGACCTCACTTCTGGCGGCAAGCCACTGGTCTCGCTGCCAAAAACAAAATGATCCCCCGCCTGAAAGCTCACCGCATGAGGCGACTTCTCGCCTTTGGTGGAGAATGCAAAAATTCTTGATACCACTGCATTTGATTGTTCAAGGTAAGCTTGCCAATTGGGGTAACGCTTGACGCTGGCGTACTCGTGGTAATCCAATCCCGCTCGTCGCATGGAGCGGTCCTCCATGTCAAAACCCAGTGGTTCAATCAAATGCAGTTGCACGCCTGTGTTAGCGCACAGCCGGATGATGTTGCCCGTGTTGGGCGGGATTTCGGGTTGATAGAGGACGACGTTGAACATGGCTGAACACATTATCCCTCACGAGCCCAGTGTTCGCCCTCCAGATACCCTTGTCTGATTGGGTTCACAAAGAGGCCTTAGTAGATCTGGACTCAAACTAGGGGCACAATTGAATACTTGAGCAATGGGTTGAATTTACTCGTATGTATTTGTATGTACTCGTACCTACCTGTATTTACTTTTGGCCGTCTGGTCAGTTTCTTTGAGTTTCCTTCTTTTTTTCTTAAAAATCCTTTGGTTTTTTATTGATACTCTATTAATGTCCTCTAGCGAAAACCCTTTCATTGATCCCACGGCAGCTGATGCTTGGCTTGGCCGTCAAAAAGTCATCTCTAAGCTAGGGATGGAGACGTGGTTGCAAAGTGAAGTGGCACAAAGGCTATCAGAGCATTTGCAGGTGATTCGGCTCGAGCCCAAGTCATGGCTTCATTGGAGACCTGATCTCTCAGGGGCCAAGGGGCAGGCTTTGATGTGTGAGTGTTACCCTCAAGCTCAACGGGTCGAGTCCTCGAGTTGGGATGGGCTGGGCCGTTTGGTGAGAGAGGCTCAAAGGTCTGGGTCCCACCCAGATACAACTCAAAATGAAGTTTCAGCAACTGCTGGTCTCATGGTCGACTTGCAGCGGGCCAAACGAGCTCTCCAGTCTTGGTGGACTGGCGCAACAAAGAGGGATTCCACTTCATCGGGCCCTAATCAGGTGGCTTATCGACAAGATGGAAATGACGTGCAAGACGTGAAAGTCGGGCAAGTCGGGCAAGTTGGACCGCATGGAGAAGATTGGGAGGTCGATTTGGTGTGGTCGAATTTGACCCTGCACCACGAGAAAGATCCCACTGTGGTCTTCAAAAGCTGGCTCAAACATTTAAAGCCTGGTGGGGTTGTGGTGTTTTCCTGTTTTGGCCCCGACACCCTGCAAGAGATTCGTGAGGTCTACCGACAAAACAATTGGCCTGCAGCCATGCATCCCATGACGGATTTGCACGACTGGGGCGACATGTTGATTCAATGTGGGTTCTCTGAACCCGTGATGGACATGGAGCGATTGACGCTTCATTACCGTGAGGTTGAGACGCTCTTGGCCGAGTTGAGGACTTTGGGGCGCAATTTTCACCCCCAACGCACCACCCACTTGCGTTCACGTCAATGGCTTGAGGAGCTTAAAAAAAGCCTGAAATCCCTCGCCTCGAGCCCAGGGCAAGGCATTCCCCTGACCTTTGAGGTCATTTATGGCCATGCCTTTAAGCCCAGCAATGCTGTCTCGGGCCTTGCTGTCCAAGCCAAAAGCGAAATTTCCCTAGAAGAGATGAGGTCTCAACTGTTAGCACGTAAAAAAATGTGAATTTGAGTGGTTCAAAACCGAGCAATAGACGTGGAATGAGGCAGGAAATTCCTCTGATTATTTAAAAACCCCCGAAGGCTTGCTACAATCTCGAGGTAAACCATGAGAGTAAGAAATTTGGTGGCCTTTAAGGTCTGACATGGAATCGCTTTTTTTAGGCAATTGAAATGACGAAGATGAAAAATTTAATTCAAAAGCTCAGCTTGGCTAGCCTGACCCTAGGTGCGTTGTTCAGTTCTGCAGCTTGGGCTGTCAATGACTTGGCTGGAGGCCCCTCCGTACTGGAGTTGAATTTACAGCCTGCCGCCACCAAAATTGCCGAAGAGCAAGCTTGGTTGCATTGGTTCATGCTCATCATTTGTACCGTGATTTTTGTCGGTGTTTTTGGTGTGATGTTCTACTCCATTTTGAAGCATCGCAAGTCGGTTGGTCACCCCGCGGCCTCATTTCACGAGTCTTTGAAAGTCGAATTGGCTTGGACTGTTGTGCCCTTCATTATTGTGATTTTGATGGCCTTGCCTGCAACTAAAGCCGTGGTGGCATCAAAAGACACCTCCAATGCTGACTTGACCATCAAGGCCACAGGGTCACAGTGGAAGTGGACTTATGACTACATTAAGGGTGAAGGCGAGGGCGTGTCTTTTGTCTCAACCTTGGATACAGCTCAGCGTGAGCTCTCTAATACAGGTGCCAAAGGCGCATCAGTAGACAATTACTTGCTCTTGGTGGACAACCCCTTGGTTGTTCCTGTGAATAAAAAGGTTCGTATCATCACCACAGCCAGTGATGTGATCCATGCCTTTGCCGTTCCCTCATTTGGTATCAAACAAGATGCCATCCCAGGTTTCGTTCGTGACACTTGGTTCAGAGCCGAGAAAACTGGTGACTTCTATGGTCAGTGTCAAGAATTGTGTGGAAAAGAGCATGCTTATATGCCAATTCACGTGATCGTGATGAACGACAAAGATTACAGCGCTTGGGTTCAAACTGAGCAAAAGAAAATGGCTGCTATGAACGACGATCCTTCCAAGGTTTGGACCTTGGAGGAGAGCTTAAAGCGCGGTGAGAAGGTTTATGCTGCAAACTGTGTGGCTTGTCATCAGCCCAACGGCAAAGGCGGCGGTCCAGTCAAACCCTTGGACGGCGCGGCTGTGGTGCTTAATGATGACAAGACAAAGCAAATTTCAGTTTTACTGCATGGCCAAAACAATGGCGCGATGCCATCGTGGAAGGCTTTGAGTGATACCGATTTGGCAGCAGTGATCACGTTCACGAAAAACAATTGGTCCAATAAAACGGGTCAATTGGTTCAGCCTGCTGAAGTTTTGGCCCAGCGTCAGTAATCGTCGCACCCATCAAGTTAGAGAAAAGGAATAAACCATGAGCGCAGTTCTTCACCCCCATGGCCATGTTGCCGGCGAACACGATGGTCATGACGATCACCACGGTGCACCCACAGGTTGGCGTCGTTGGGTCTTTGCAACCAACCACAAAGACATTGGAACGCTTTACTTATTGTTTGCGTTCACCATGTTCATCTTTGGTGGTATCTTGGCGCTCTTAATTCGCGCTGAGCTCTTTCAGCCAGGACTTCAGTTTGTGAATCCTGAGCTCTTTAATCAGCTCACCACCATGCACGGACTGATCATGGTGTTTGGCGCCATCATGCCCGCCTTCGTGGGCTTTGCCAACTGGATGGTGCCCTTGCAAATTGGTGCATCCGATATGGCCTTTGCTCGGATGAATAATTTCAGCTTCTGGTTGCTCATTCCTGCGGCCGTGATGTTGGCATCAGGCTTTTTCATGCCCGGCGGTGCGCCTTCAGGCGGATGGACACTTTATGCACCCTTGACATTGCAAATGGGTCCTTCCATGGATTCAGGCATTTTTGCTTTGCACCTTTTGGGCGCTTCTTCCATCATGGGTTCGATCAACATCATCGTGACCATTTTGAACATGCGTGCCCCAGGCATGACCCTCATGAAAATGCCGATGTTCGTTTGGACTTGGTTGATCACAGCTTATTTGTTGATCGCTGTGATGCCTGTGCTTGCAGGTGCGATCACCATGACGCTCACAGACCGCCATTTTGGTACCACGTTCTTCAACCCCGCTGGCGGTGGTGATCCTGTCATGTTCCAGCACATTTTCTGGTTCTTTGGACACCCTGAGGTGTACATCATGATTTTGCCTGCCTTTGGCATCATCAGCCAAATCGTGCCTGCCTTTGCTCGCAAGAAGCTCTTTGGTTACTCTTCCATGGTGTATGCCACTTCTTCGATTGCGATTTTGTCCTTCATCGTTTGGGCTCACCACATGTATGCCACAGGTATGCCAGTGACGGGTCAGTTATTTTTCATGTATGCCACGATGTTGATCTCTGTGCCAACAGGCGTTAAGGTGTTCAACTGGGTCGCCACGATGTGGAGAGGCTCCATGACGTTTGAGACTCCTATGCTCTTTGCTGTGGGATTCATTTTCGTCTTTACGATGGGTGGCTTCACAGGTTTGATTTTGTCCATGGCTCCCATTGACATCCAACTCCAGGATACTTACTACGTTGTGGCTCACTTTCACTACGTGCTAGTGGCTGGCTCACTCTTTAGTATGTTTGCCGGTTTTTATTATTGGTCTCCCAAGTGGACAGGCGTTATGTACAACGAGACACGCGGCAAAATCCACTTTTGGTTGACCATCATCTCCTTTAACGTCACCTTCTTCCCCATGCACTTCTTGGGTTTGGCCGGTATGCCCCGTCGCTATGCTGACTATCCTATGCAGTTTGCTGACTTTAATGAAATTGCCTCCATCGGTGCTTTCTGTTTCGGTTTGACTCAGGTCTACTTCTTCTTCTTTGTAGTGTTGCCTGTCATGCTCGGTCATGGTGAGAAGGCTGCCCAACGTCCTTGGGAAGGTGCCGAAGGTTTGGAGTGGGAAGTGCCATCACCCGCACCCTTCCACACCTTTGAAAATCCTCCGAAGTTGAACGCTGAAGCCACTAAGATTTTGGCCTGAGTTGCAACGATCAAAATTGCACTGAGCCCATGAACGCTGAACAGAAAAGACAAAACCGCCGTTTGGGCCTGATTTTGGCCTCGGTGGCGGTGGTGTTTTTTGTAGGTTTCTTGGCCAAGATGATGTTGTTGGGTCAATGATGAACAAGTCCTACAACACCCTCATGCTCAAAAAATTGGGGGTGGTGGCTTTGGCGATGTTTGGCTTTGGCTACGCATTGGTTCCCATGTACCGGGCCATTTGTGAATTCACTGGCATCAACATCTTGGCGTTGGGAGAGAGCGATACTCCTGCTGGCAAAGAGGCCAAAAGCCGAGTTGCTGCCAATACCCAAGTGGACTTGAGTAGAACCGTCACGGTTGAGTTTGATGCCAATGCCAGAGGCCCTTGGTCATTTAAACCTGAGAAATCCTCGGTTCAAGTCCATCCTGGTGAGATGACCACGATCATGTATGAGTTTCAAAACGTACAAAATCGTGTCATGTCTGCCCAAGCCATTCCCAGTTATGCCCCAAAGCAAGCGGAAGCCCATTTCAATAAATTGGAATGTTTTTGTTTTAACCAATACACCTTGGCTCCTGGAGAGAAGAAATCCTGGCCTGTGGTGTTTGTGATTGACAATAAACTCTCCAAAGATGTCTCGACCATCACGCTGTCTTATACTTTTTTCGAAGTCGGGGGTAAAACTCCTTTGGCACCCGTATCTTGGTTGAAGAGTCCTCTGCTTAATGGAGCGGTTTCGTGAGCTTACTCACTCGTATGAGTCAAAGCACCATGTGGCGAACAGTGGTTGCTGTTTTGTGGTCATTCATTGGCTTACGAAAGAATAGTGAATTTGAGAAAGATGTGGTGCGAATCACCCCCTTGCACATTTTGGTGGTGGGTGTCGTTGCCGCGTTTATATTTGTCATCTCATTGATCGTCTTGGTCAATGTGGTGGTTGCGAAATGAAGTAAAGGAGTTTAGTGATGAGTAACATGTCTGCCCAAGGCCATGCGCCGTATTATTTTGTGCCCGAGCCTTCGCGCCATCCTGCCATGGCGTCTTTGGGCCTATTTTTTGTGATCCTTGGGGCTTCTCAGTGGATCAACGGCGCAGACTGGGGCCGTTACAGTTTATTTTTTGGTTTGGCCATGTGGCTATTTGTGCTCTATCAGTGGTTTGGTCAGACCATCCATGAAAGTGAGACTGGCCGGTATGGCTACAAAGTAGACTTATCGTTTCGCTGGAGCATGAGTTGGTTCATTTTCTCTGAGGTGATGTTTTTTGGAGCGTTTTTCTCAGCCTTGTGGTGGGCCCGTGTGCACTCAGTCCCTGCTTTGGGAAACGTAGAGAACGCCTTAATTTGGCCTGACTTCAAGGCAGCCTGGCCCTCAGTACAAGCTGGGGCAACTGCGTCCCCTGCAGGCACCATTGAGCCTTTTGCGACCATGACACCTTTTTGGTTGCCCACAGTCAACACAGCATTATTGTTGAGCTCAGGGATCACTTTGACCATTGCGCATCACGCCTTGATTGCCAATGAGCGCGCCAAAACCTTGTTGTTCATGTACTTCACGGTCCTTTTGGGGATCACCTTCTTGGGCGTTCAAGCTTTTGAGTATCACCACGCATACACCGAGATGAATTTGAAATTGAGCTCAGGTATTTATGGCTCTACCTTTTTCATGCTCACTGGCTTCCACGGCTTTCACGTGTTCATGGGTATGTTGATGCTCGTGATCATGACACGCCGCATACAAAAAGGTCACTTCACACCTGCCAAGCACTTCGGCTTTGAGGGTGCTGCATGGTATTGGCACTTTGTGGACGTGGTGTGGTTGGGTCTGTATATTTTGGTTTATTGGATGTGATCGTGTTCTTGACTCCTATGGGGTCATGAGCATTGAACTTTTAAGAATGTTGCCGAGTTCTTTCAAGAGCGCGGCAACATTTTTTATTGGGCGAGCATCCTTTGATAAACCTTCACGGCCAACAAGTTTGTGCCTTGCTAGAGACGATTGAGCTTGGTATCGTGCGCAGGGGCACAATCATAGTTTGAGGGTCAACTACAGTCTGGTTCAGAGTGGTCGCTCAGTGGTGATTGCAGTCCGGAAAAACTTCAAATAGACCCAATACTTGTGAGCCCGTTGGAGGTCATCAAGGGATCATGTCGGATAAAGAACTGATTTCTTATTGACCAGGTTTGATGCCTGTGGGTTCAATCCATCCCATTTTCCAGCTGATCAAAATACAGATAAATAGCAAGACCGACAACCCCACGCGTGCGGCCAAGGCCCAAGCCATCTTGCTGGATCTTTTGGCGTTGTCGCTTGCTGAGTTTTGATCTGGGTGATTGAGATCCGTGTCCTCTTGCTCGGTGTCCTTTTTACCCTTGAGCATGAAGATCATGGCTCCACCAAGGCTTAAGAGGATGAGAATGAATGCAATTGTTACAAAATAGGTCATGAGAGTAATTATCGCGTGAAAACACAGAAGTTATCATTATCGGAGCGCTATCCATGGGCATTGAAGTCCCTGGTCTGGGGGGCTTGTGCGTTCACCATGGCCACGACTTTTTCATTGGGTCGATGGCAGTGGTCCAGGGCCGAGCAAAAGTGGGCCTTGCAAGCGCAAATTGAGCAAGCCACTCAAAAAGAGGCGTTGACACCTGAGGCTTACTTGAACCTCAAAGACCCTCTTGAAGCACTTCATCGCCGTGTGGTCTTCAAAGGGCATTGGTTGGCAAAATACACCCTCTACCTCGATAATCGACCTTATTCAGGGCACGCAGGATTTTGGGTCTTGACCCCCTTGATGGTGAGTCCAAATCAAGCTGTGTTGGTGCAGCGTGGTTGGGTGCCTCGGGATGCGGTCGATCCCCTCAGACTCCCTGAGGTACAGACCCCAGAGGGAGAAGTGCAGATTAAAGTGCAAGTGAGCGCCGGTCCTTCCCGAATGTTTGAGCTCCCTCAGTCCAATTCTCATGGGGGTCAGAGCGACACAGGTTTTGTACGAATCCGCCCCAATGTGGAATTGAAGTCCTTGGAAGCGGAGTTGAATCTGCCCTTGGTGGGTCATGTGATTGAGATCGATGCCAGTACCCCCGATTTGGTAAGAGACTGGCCTGTCGTGGAGCAGACTGCTTCTCGAAACGTGGGCTATGCATTTCAGTGGTATGCGCTTTGTGCGCTTGCCTTTTTACTTTGTGTTTGGTATCAAATTATTCAACCTCGCCGACATGCAAAACGAAACACCTGAGTCTTTTGAACCAACCCCACGCGTGAGTCACACGGATGAGCCTTTGGTGCTC
This sequence comes from Limnohabitans sp., assembly GCA_036821105.1. Classification (GTDB taxonomy): domain Bacteria; phylum Pseudomonadota; class Gammaproteobacteria; order Burkholderiales; family Burkholderiaceae_C; genus Limnohabitans. Next base: position 17,450 of record DAISKH010000019.1, on the reverse strand, counting down.
AGTGTCCATGAGTTGCCCAAAATGACGCAAGACGCTAACTCTGAGCCTAGCTCTAATTCGGGCTCCACCAAGCGCTCGAACTGGGTGCTCTGGCTCATGTTTGCCCTGTGTGCATCGCCAGTCATTGCATCTTATGTTACCTACTACTTCATTCGACCTCAGACCATGAAAGTCAATGGTGAGTTGATCACACCCAGTGTGAGCATTCCCCATGTGCAAGTGCAAGATGAATTTGCCAAGCCCTTTGCGTTGGATACTCTGAAGGGACAATGGCTTTTGATCAGTGTGGCACCCATCGCGTGTGAAAGTAAGTGTCAACAGCATTTGTACATGCAGCGCCAACTCATCGCCAGCCTTGGTGCGGAGAGCGACCGAGTCGATTGGATTTGGTTGGCCCACGGCGCAGGTGATATCCCCGTTGAAGTTCGTCCTGGTGTGAAACAAGCCAGGGTTGTGCGCATGGATTTGCAAGATGTGCGCACTTGGCTCAGTCCTGGCGCAGGGCACGACTTGGAGGACTATTTTTATTTGGTCGATCCTCAAGGTGAATGGATGGAGAGGTTTTTGATTGGTCAAGAGGTGACTCAATTGGCCAGCATTAAAAAGGATCTTGAGCGTTTGCTCCGGGCCTCAGCCTCTTGGGACAGGGCAGGGCGTTGAGGATGTCAGGGATGAATGCTTTTGATTGGAGACCGCTACTGCCCTTACTGCTGACGGCTCTCAGTTTGGGGGTGGGTGTGCTGGCGCTGGCCTGGCTCAAAACGAGTAGTCGCTTGAGTTTTCAAAGACGCCTGGGTGTTGTGAGCGCAGTGACCTTATTTTTGTGTTTCGATTTGATCTTGTTTGGTGCCTATACCCGTTTGAGCGATTCGGGGCTGGGTTGTCCTGATTGGCCGGGTTGCTACGGGCAGGCCTCCCCCATTGGAGCGGGCAGCCAGATTGACCAAGCTGCACAACTCATGCCCACGGGGCCAGTGACGCTTAAAAAAGCATGGATTGAGATGATTCATCGCTATGCCGCCATGACGGTGGGCTTATTGATTTTGGTGATGTGCTTGACGTGTTGGCTGGAGCTTTACCGCAATCGGTTAAGGGACCACAAACAAGACCCAATGGGCCAATTTGAGGCAAGGGAGGTCTCCACTTTGGGTGCAGACTCCAGCTCAGTCCCCAGTTCAGTCCCTAGTTCTGTTGATCAATTGAACTCTGCCTGGTTAAGGCCTACAGCACTTTGGTGCACACTCACGCTTTTTTGGGTTTTGGTCCAAGGTCTCTTTGGCGCGCTCACCGTGAGTACTCGGTTGTACCCTGCCATTGTGAGCCTTCACTTGTTGGGCGGGATGATGCTACTGACCCTCTTGTGTGTGCAAACCTTCAAGCTCCAAGGCTACTCCAGCGAGGGCTGGCTCGTGCGTTTGGGTTTATTGACAACGCCTGACGAGCCCTCTCCTAAGCCACTCCTCATGCCAGGGTTGTTGGCTTTGGGGCTTGGGATCATTTGGATGCAAATGGCCTTGGGTGCATGGGTATCCACCAACTATGCTGTGCTCGCTTGTCAAACGTTTCCTCTATGCCAAGGTGAGTGGTGGCCAGTCATGAACTTTCACCAAGGCTTTGAGATTTGGCGCCCCTTGGGGCTCAGTGCATCGGGAGAACCGATTGATTTCTCAGCCCTCACAGCCATTCACATGGTTCACCGCATGGGGGCTGCTTTGGTCGTGTTGGGTTTGTTGTGGGTTGCACGGCGTATGCACAATCATGGCCATGTCAGTTTGTCACGGTCCTTGATTTTGCTCTTGGGGCTACAGGTTTTGAGTGGCGTCTCCAATGTGGTGTTAGAGTGGCCTTTATTGGGCGCACTCATGCACGTGGGAGGTGCTGCTGCATTGGTGCTGATACTCACCTGGAGTTGGCTGTTGGGCTCAAAGCCCCAAGCCTTGAGCGCCGCTTCAAGCACAATGACCTGAGAGTTCAGTTCATCATCGATTTTTTGATTCGTTTCATCCAAAGAAAATAACATCACCATGAGTTTGATTGCAACAGAGCTTTTGCCGCGCTGGCGACAATTCAATTCCCTCACCAAACCGCGGGTGATACAACTCATTGTGTTTTGTGCACTCATCGGTATGGTGCTGGCTGTGCCGGGTGTGCCTACTTGGGATGAGGTGCAGTTGGCGGCTTGGGGCTGCTTGGGGATTTGGTTGGTGTCAGGTGCTGCGGCCGTTTTCAATTGTTTGGTTGAGAAAACCATCGACTCTAAAATGAAGCGCACCTCATGGCGCCCCACCGCTCGTGGAGAACTCTCAGACTTAGAGGCGCTCATTTTTTCAAGCGTTTTATGTGCGCTTGGCTCCTTGGTGCTCTATGTGAAGGTCAACCCTTTGACCATGTGGCTCACATTTGCCACCTTTGTGGGTTATGCAGTGATCTACACTGTGATTTTGAAGCCCCTGACACCACAAAACATCGTGATCGGTGGAGCTTCTGGGGCGATGCCACCCCTTTTGGGTTGGGCGGCGATGCGAGGCGATGTGGGTGCTGAGGCGTTCATTTTGTTTTTGATTATTTTCCTTTGGACGCCCCCTCACTTTTGGGCCTTGGCTCTTTACCGAGTCGAGGACTACAGAAAGTCAGGTCTTCCCATGTTGCCTGTCACCCACGGCAATGAGTTCACACGCTTACAAATTTTGCTCTACACGTTTATTTTGTTGGCGGCTTGTTTGTTGCCTTTCATGTACCAAATGAGCGGGTGGTTGTACTTGGTGAGTGCGTTGATTTTGAGTGTGATGTTTTGTGCCTACGCCTGGAAATTGTGGCTGCACTATTCGGATGAATTGGCCAAAAAAACCTTCCGCTTTTCATTGATTCATTTGAGTTTATTGTTCTTGGCTATTTTGGTCGATCATTATGTGAAGGACTTGTTTTAATCGTGAGGGTCAAGCCGCAGTTTGAGGCTTGGGCAAGAGCTTCAAAAGAAATAGACGTAAACGAGAGGTCAGTATGAACAATCGATGGAACCCGGGGTTGCAGGCATTAACTTGGATTAAACGTCTGAGTGTGAGGATGGGGAGTGTCCTCGCCTTGATCGCTTCGGTCTCGATCTTGAGCCTTTTGGGGGCTTGCTCCGAAAAGCCCGTGAGCTTCAATGCCATTGACATCACCGGTGCTGATTACGCCAAGAACTTGACCTGGGTGGGTGCTAAGGGGGAGCCACATCAACTCTCCGACTTCAAGGGCAAAGTTTCGTTGGTGTTTTTTGGCTATACCCAGTGCCCTGATGTGTGTCCTACCTCCATGGCCGATATGAAGGCCATCAAGGCGAGTTTGGGCGAGTTGGGCCCTTTGGTGCAAGTTATTTTTGTGAGTGTTGACCCCGAGCGCGATACCCCTGAGGTGTTGGACGCTTATGTGGCCAATTTTGGAGCTGATTTTTGGGGGGTAAGCCCCAAACTCGATGAGCTCAAAGCGTTGGCGAAAGACTTTCACGTGTTTTATCAAAAGGTCGATGGTCCCACACCCACCAGTTACACGATGGAGCATACCGCGGGCTTTTATATCTACGACACCAAGAGCCAGTTACGACTTTTTGCACGCTTTGGCACGTCCCAAGAGGCAATGGCAGCGGACCTTAAGGCGTTGCTAAAAAAGGGTTGATTGCATAGGGCCTTTGAAGATCCCAAAGGGGATCCATCAACTTAAGAAACCCTTCGGTATAAGAAGCCCTTCATTTGATAGGCTCCACCATCATCAAGCGTGGGCAATGAGTTTCTTGGTCGTGGGTCGTGCTGTAGCTTGAAAGCATCTCAATCGCCCGTATTTTCAGGCGTGTCAGCAAGAAATGTTTTTCAAGAATTGTCACTTAAGAATTGTCTCTTAAGAATTGTCTTTAAGTCCGGCCGACTTCACCAACGATTTCCACATTCTGATCTCACTGCTCAGTTGGGCTTGAAAATCCTTGGCACTGCCAGACTCGATGCTGGCGCCTTCGCCCACCAAGCGACTGTGTAAAGGTTCTTGTGCTGAGGCGGCGTTGATGGCCGCGTTCAGTTTGTCAACCACTCCGTTGGGTGTGCCTTTGGGAGCTAAGACACCCCACCAGGTTGATAAATCGAGGTCTTTGATGCCAGCCTCCAGGCTGGTGGGTGTGTTTGGAAACAGCGCCAAGCGTTTGGCGCCAGTCACGGCGATCAACTCCACGCTATTTTGGCGTATGTAGGGCAAGATCGTGGGCACGGTTGAGAAAAACACCTGTACTCGACCTGCGAGCAAGTCAATGGTGGCCGGCCCACTTCCTTTGTAGGGAATATGGGTCATCTCGATGCCAGTTTTTTGTTTGAACAACTCAGCCGACAAGTGGTTGATGCTGCCGTTGCCAGCAGAACAATAATTGAGCGAGACTTTGTTTTTTGCAAGTGCAATGAGTTGATCCAAGGTCTTGACCCCTAGGTCCTTGCTCACCACCACCAAGATTGGCCCACGACCGATCATGGCCACAGCCGAGAAGTCCTTGTCTGCATCAAAGGGTGGGTTGGACTCCAAGGCCGCATTGGTGGCAAAGGTCGATGTTGCAAAAAGGAGCGTGTAGCCATCATTGGTTGACTTTGCAACGCCATTGGCACCCAAAGCACCCCCAGCACCTCCTTTGTTGTCCACAATCACGGGGACTTCCAGTTTGTCGCTCAGGAGTTTGGCCAAGTCCCGTGCAATGCTGTCGGTTCCTCCTCCTGGTGCAAAGGGAACCACCAAAGAGATTGGTTTTTTAGGGTAGTTTTGTGCTTGGCTTGATGCAGGAAGCCACAGTGCTGCAGTCATTAAAAGCGTCAGCGCTTGAAGAGTACCCAAAATGTTAAAGCCGCGAAGAATCATCTTTCGAAGAGTACTTTCCAGGTCTTCAGGTCTTTGGCGCATATGCTTACAGGATTGTTCGAAGTTAGGCTGGGTGGCCAATGGGTGGATTGGGGGTCTAGGTTGCATCATCCGTAGAGTTTAACGCTTGCACAAAAATTCTTTTAATCAGTCCGCTTTAAGTTGCAAATGTTTTGGCGCGTTTTCAACCACCTTATATTAGCTTTTAAGTGATCAGGCTTAGTCGCTCAATACAATAAAAATAACAAGGTCACCAACGAAATTAACGTCTGTTTCCCTAAAGGCGTGTTTACGGGTTATTGATCTTTGAATTGGATCAAACAAAACAAAACGCCTCTAAAAGAGGCGTTTGTCGTTGGGATCAGAGTAAACTTTAAGCAAATTCTAGCAAGGCGGCCTTCATCTTTTTCATGGCCGAGGCTTCGATTTGACGGATGCGTTCAGCGCTCACACCGAATTCATCGGCCAAGTCGTGTAGGGTCATGCCACCTGTACCGTCGTCTTTGACGTTGAGCCACCTCTCCTCAACGATACGCCTAGAGCGTTCATCAAGACTGTTGAGTGCCATGCTCAGACCATCGGTTGCCAAGACATCGCGTTGGTGCGACTCCATCATGGCAGTAGGCTCGTGATTGGTATCGGTCAAGTAAGCGATGGGACCAAAGCTTTCATCACCATCGTCATTGGGAGCGGGGTCGAGGATGACGTCAGCACCCGACATACGGGTCTCCATCTCAATCACCTCTTCGCGCTTGACATTGAGTTCTTTGGCCACTTGGTCAATTTGAGACTCTGACAGGTTGCTACGGTGAGCATTGTTGTCATCGGTCTCGGCCTTGAAGCCTTGCTTCATCGAGCGCAAGTTGAAAAAGAGTTTGCGTTGCGACTTGGTGGTGGCGAGTTTGACCATTCTCCAATTGCGCAAAATGTATTCATGGATCTCAGCCTTGATCCAATGCATGGCGTAACTCACCAAACGCACACCTTGTGTCGGGTCAAAGCGCTTGACGGCCTTCATGAGACCGACGTTGCCTTCTTGAATCAAGTCAGCATGGGGTAAGCCATAGCCCAAATACTGCCTAGACACACTCACCACAAGGCGCAAGTGAGACATGATGAGCTTACCCGCGGCTTCTAGATCGTTTTCGTCTTTCAATCGGCGGGCAAAATCTTGCTCTTGCTCCAAAGTGAGCATGGGCATTTTGTTCACGGCAGAAATGTAAGCATCCAAGTGACCTAGGGGTGGTATTAATCCCCAAGTGTTGGCTGGCGCCGCAAATTGTGTATTCACTGTAGCTAAAGCAGTCATGGTACGAGTCCTTTCATGCAGAGACTTAATTTTAGCACTCTACTTGTGTGAGTGCTAATAATCCTTGGGTTGAATGTGGGCAATGCTTGATGTGTATCAAGTAGGCCCAAAAACTTCCTATATGAATATTTTAGGGCAAAACCCGGAATTTCAACAAGAGGGTTTTTAAATATTTTTTTTGGGTCGCTTTTAGGCCGGCACGCACAGCTTTAAAAGCGCGCCCAAATCGCTAGAACCCAAGTTCCAACAGGCTTGAATGAGGGCTTGGGTTTGATCTTTTCCTAAGACCGAATCGCTTAAATCATGGAATTTCTTCTCTAGCAAGGCGTCGCTCATGGGATTTTCAAGGGAGCCTACGGCATGCTCAACGCGAACATGCACTCGCTCACCTGAATGTAAGTAAGCGGTCACATCGGCACTTGCTTCGTCGATTTGATCATCCACTATGGCCACAATTTTGCGCCTTAGGGTCTGCAAGTCCTCCCGGGTCACGATCTCATCAGCGTATTCCTCTTCCCCCGCACGACCAAAAATCAAGCCGGCACAGCAACCATGGTAGACACTGAATTTGCCTTGCAAACCGTCTTGGGGCTCTTTCTTGCCTGTTAACTCAAGCACCAAGGAGTGAACCCTGAGCTCTAGGCGCTCAATGTCTTGGGGCTTGACCCCGCGATCACGAAGTTGCACGCATGCGTCAATGCTGGGGTGGATAACGATACCGCAGGCAAACGGCTTGAAGCTATTGAGGCTGATCTCAAAGGATTGGCCCAAGCCGCGATCAATCTCGCTCCAGTCATATTTCGTTGAGAACACTTGAATGAGCCCACGAGGAGCTTCCAGTGCTTTTGGGCTGGCCGTGAAGCCTTTGGAGGCGAGCAAAGCGGACATGAGGCCTGCGCGAGCGGCACCGCCCGGGTGAAAGGGCTTGGTCATGGTGCCAAACTGCTCCCTCAAGCCCACTGGCTGAGAAGCAGCAATGCCCAAAGCCATTTGGGTTTGGTGGGTATTGAGCTTTAAGAGTCGGGCACAGGCCGCTGCAGCGCCGAGCATGCCCGTGGTCCCTGTGATGTGCCAACCCCGGTCGTAATGTTGCGGGTACACGCAGTTGCCGACACGGCAAGAGACATCAATACCCAGGACCAAAGCGTCCATGAGCTCTCTGCCGCTCGAGCCCAAGTGTTCTGCCAAGGCCAGGGCTGCCGAGGCCACGGGGCCGGCAGGGTGAATGATGGTTTTAAGGTGCGTATCGTCAAAATCAAAGGTGTGCGAAGAAATACCATTGATCAAGGCTGCACTGGCCATGTCCACTCTGGCCTTCAAACCCGCCACGACCGCTTGGGGGGCTGGCTCGAGCATGTGCACGGCGGCCAAGGCGGCTTGTGTGGACTCATGGTGAGCAGCGCCTACAGCACAACCCAGCCAGTTCAAAAATGTGCGGTGTGCATCGTGTTCAACCGCATCGCTCCAGCCCTTGGAGGGGTGGTTCGCGACGAATTGGGCCAATGTGTGGGTGACGGCAGGGGCGTTGTGATCAGCGCTAACTTGGGTATTGAGAGCCATGGTGTGGAGTTTAAAAAGCTATAAAAAGAGAAAAAGAAAAAAATTCACGAGAAATGCCCCATGAGGGGGCCCAATCGACAGACCCGATGAGAACGCTGCAGGAGACTGAGCTGTCCTCAACGGGCCCGGCAATCAACTGTCGAGTTCGATGTGTTGCTCTTTGGCCAGTTGAGTCCATCGCTCCAAATCATGTTTGATGTATTGAGCGAACTGATCGGGGGTCATGGGCATGGGTTCGACCGCTTCGACAGAGAGTTTTTCGCGGAATTCAGCCACTTTGAGCACCCCGTTGAGGCTTTCATTGAGAGTTTTAATGACACCAGACGGCATCCCTGCAGGGCCAACCACACCGTACCACTGCAAGGCATCAAATCCTTTGAGACCCAGCTCTTCTAAGGTGGGGGTATCTTTGAGTTGAGGATGTCGGGTGTAACCCGTCACGGCCAAGGGACGAACCCGAGACGAATGGATGTGTGGAAGTGCTGCCGCAAGTCCAGGGAACATCGCCTGTGTTTGGTTAGCAATGAGGTCCGTGAAAGCGGGTGCGATACCTTTATAAGGAATGTGCACCATGCTGGTTTGGGTGTGCTTTAAAAAAAGCTCCATGGTGAGGTGGGTCAAGGAGCCTTGACCTGATGAGCCGTAGCTCACCCGCCCGGGATTGGCTTTCATGTAGGCCAACAACTCTTTGAAACTTTGCACGGGTAGCAATGAACTCACCACGAGCACATTGGGTGTGCCACCGATCATGCCAATGGGGCTGAAGTCCTTCAAAGGATCGTAGGTGAGGTTTTTACGCGTGGCGGGTGAAGTGCCCAAGGTGGCCACATAGCCTTGCATCAAGGTGTAGCCATCGGGTGCTGAACGGGCGGTGTTTTGACAAGCGATCACACCGCCCCCACCCCCTTGGTTATCCACGACAATGGTTTGCCCCAACGCTTTACCCCAACGCTCGCACACTGTGCGGCCAATCATGTCGCTTCCCCCACCCGCAGACACGGGCACGATGTATTTGATGGCCTTGTTGGGATAGGCCGATTGGGCACTCACTTGCTCACCCAAGGCGAGCCCCAAGGGCAAGGCAGACAAAGATTTAATCAAGTCGCGGCGGTTGGTCATGGTATGAAGCTCGGTTGGTGAGCCCAGGCTTGGGCGGTATTAGGTGCCCAATGAGAGGAGCACCTAGGTCGAAGGTATCCACAAAAAAGTGCTCTAGGTTTTAAACCCCTGGCAAGCAGTCTTGTTACAAATTAAGTCAATATTTTAAGGCTTTGTATCGAGACTTAGTGTCCTGGCCACTAAAACCCTTGCATTTAAAAACGAGAATTAAAACGGTAAATCGAACTTCAATCAATGCTCGATCATTGCTCGAGCAAAGCCTTGGCAAACTCCTGAGCATTAAAGGGCTGTAAGTCCTCCAAACGTTCACCAACTCCTATGAAATACACCGGCACACCTTGGCCCGTGCGTTGTTCTCTTTCTCTAGACCACATGGCAATGCTTGCCAACACCCCTCCCTTGGCGGTGCCGTCAAGTTTGGTAATGATGAGTCCAGTGAGCCCTAGTGACTGATCAAAGGCTTTTACTTGATGCAAAGCGTTTTGCCCCGTGTTGCCATCGATCACCAGAATAATTTCATGGGGCGCGTCAATTTGCGCCTTTTGGATCACGCGTTTGATTTTTTCAAGCTCTTGCATCAAATGCAGCTGTGTGGGGAGTCTTCCGGCGGTGTCAATCAAGACCACGTCCGAGCCACGTGCTTTGGCCGCACTCACCGCATCAAAACTCACCGCCGCAGGGTCGGCACCGTCTTGCGAGATCAGTTGAACCAAGTTCCGATCGGCCCAGGCCAACAGTTGCTCCTTGGCCGCTGCTCGAAAGGTGTCGCCCGCGGCCAACAAGACTTTGGCCCCAGCACCTTGCAGGTGATGGGTGAGTTTGCCAATGGAGGTGGTTTTACCAGCCCCATTGACCCCCGTGAGCATCATCACGAACGGGTGATGGCGGCTCACATCGAGTTGTGCCTCAAGCGGTCTGAGTAGCTCCTCGAGGACGCTAGCGAGTTGGTGGCGAACCTCATCACTGTGAGTAGCAGGATTTTTCTTCAGGCGAGCTTCTAGCGTTTTCAATAAGTGCGCTGTCGCTTGGGGCCCTGCATCGGATAAGAGTAAAGCCTCTTCGAGGTGCTCAAATAAGGCGTCATCGATGACTTGACCCGTGAAGACTTGGCGCAGTTGAAGGCCCGTTTTTTTAAGCCCCATGGCCAGTCGGGCTCTCCAGCCCAAAGTGCCCTCTGAGCTAGGGGTGTCTGGGTTGGAGTCCATCTCAGAGTGTCTTGGAGTTGAGGTGTCTAGACCAGCGTGTTCAGGGCTCACCCCCCCATCCTGGGTAGAGACGGTCCTTTGAGATTGGTCCAAGGGCTTGGAGGGAGACTCCTCAAGCGCTTGGTTTACAGGAGGGGGCGACTTTTTCTTGAAAAAATTGAACATGAGGTCTTTTCTAAGGAGGCAGTGCTAAGTCTGCAGTGTCCCCATCTCTGGACTCAGAAGGTGGCCAATAGGCTGGGTGCGTGTTGGCCAAGTTCTTCGACTGGTTTCAGTACGCTCCAAATTCCAATTGTTGTAAAGGAGTTGCTTTATAAACTGTTAAACCTATGGGCAAGGCACTGATTAAGAGACGGTTAATGCACTATTTTACGACTCTCACGTGACAACAAGAGTAAACTCATTGTTCTACTCTTATATGCGAGTGATTTAATTGATTGAAGGTGGTTTTTTGATGTTTTGTTCTCTACATTTTCCATTTTCTTGTCGCACCTTGTTGGTGGCTTTGATGTCTTGGTCCAGCTTGTCACTTTTGTGGGCTCAGACTCCCCAACCCCAACCTCAACCTCAACTTCAGCCTCATCCCCAACACCAAGCCCCATTTCAGGCCTTTGAGCCTGCCGGCCACGGTATCCTTGTCAGCCATCTGGCCAACGGACTCACTGTTGTCGTCAAGCCCATACCCAGAGCTCCCACTGCTGTACACATGCTTTGGGTGCGAGTGGGATCGATGGATGAGGTTGATGGCTACACCGGGTTGGCGCACATGCTCGAGCACATGATGTTCAAAGGCACCCCCAGCGTACCTGCGGGTGAGTTTTCCCGTCGAGTAGCGGCTCTTGGGGGCCGAGAGAACGCCTTTACCGATCGTGATTTCACTGGTTTTTTTCAGCAGATACCTTCCTCTCGGTTAAGCGATGTGATGAAGCTCGAAGCCGACCGCTTTGCACACAACATCTGGCCCGATGAGGAGTTCAAAAAAGAGCTTGAAGTGGTCAAAGAAGAGCGCCGCATGCGAACCGATGACTCGCCTCGCTCAGCACTCTACGAGCAACTCGAGTCCACACAGTTTTTGGCCTCTCCCTATCGCCGTCCCATCATTGGATGGATGAACGATCTGGACAATATGCAGCCTCAAAATGCCCGCGACTTCTACCAAGCATGGTATGCCCCGAACAATGCAATCTTGGTGGTCGTGGGTGACGTGAACCCTGAGCAAGTCTTGGCGCTGGCACAAACCAATTATGGCGACTTGCCGCAAAAGGTCTTGCCCGTGAGAAAACCCAGGCTCGAGCCAGAGCAAAAGGGGATTCGCCGAGTGAGCTTTAAAGCGCCGGCCAAGCAAGCCTATGTGGCCCTGTCTTGGAAGGTGCCGGGCTTCAAAGGTTTTGCAAACCATGACAAGATGAGCCAAGAGGATCAACTTGCCTCCAAAGAAGCATTGAGCCTGACCGTTTTATCGGCCTTGTTGGACGGCTATGAAGGGGCAAGACTGGACCGCGCCTTGACTCAGGGCACCAAACGCGTGGCCCAAGAGGTTGGTAGCTACTATGACTTCGCCGGCCGTGGTCCAGAAGTCTTTGTCTTGGAGGGCGTGCCCAAAGAGGGCGTCACCATGCAGATCCTTGAGGAACAACTCAAAGCTCAAATTCAAAAAGTTGCCCGCGATGGGGTCAGTGAAGAGGAATTAAAGCGGGTCAAAGCGCAGTGGCTTGCCAGTTCCGTCTACAAACGTGATTCCCTCTTTAACCAAGCCCAAGAGATTGGAGCATTTTGGGCGCGCGATTTGCCCCTGGATACCAGTGATTTGCTGATCGATCCCTTGCTCCAAGTCACTGCCCAAGAGGTCCAAGCTGTGGCCAAAAAATATTTCTCCGATGACCAATTGACCGTGGCCTATTTGTGGCCACAGGCCATCGATGAGCAAACCCTCAAGCGTCAACAAAAGGCACAGTCCAGTGGAGAGTTGAGATGAAAAAGAAATCCTTTGTGATGCCCCTCAATCGGTTGGTCACGCAGTTGTCCAACTCAAGTTTGTCCAAAGTTACGGCTCGCTTGAGCGCTCTCCTAATGGTGATTGCACCGGTGATGAGTTTTGCTGTTCAGCCCATTCAGCACACTCGCTTGGATGATCGTTTGGAGGTCTACTATGTGCTCGATCATTCTTTGCCCATGGTGGATATACAGGTTGACTTTGATGCTGGATCGCGCTTCGATCCTCCAAAGCGAAATGGAGTCTCAGGTGCGACCGCTCAGATGCTCTCCAAAGGGGTTCAAGGCGAGAGGGCTGGTAAGCACTCGCAAGGCTCATCGGCTTTGTCCCCCATGGATGAAAATGCTTTGGGGCAGGCCTGGGCCGATATCGGTGCAATTTTCTCGGCCTCCAGTAGTGATGACCGCTTGAGCATTTACATGCGCAGCTTGGTCAAGCCCGAGATTTTGAACAAAGCCATAGAGCTTGGCTCCAGAGAAATCGGTACCCCAAGCTTCGATCCTGCCATCTGGTCTCGTGAGCGCGCTGTGAGCATCTCCTCCATTGAGGAGAGCGAGACGCAACCTGGCCCAGTGGCCTCCAAGCTTTTTCGCCAACAAGTCTTTGGTACTCACCCCTACGGTCAAAGCGTGAGTGTGGACTCCGTCAAAGCCATTGAGGCCAGTGACCTCAAACGTTTTCATCAGCAGTTCTTTACGCCCTGTCGCGCCCGTGTGAGCTTGGTGGGTGACTTGGAGGCGTCTGATGTCGAACGCATTGCCCGCACGTTACTAAGCCGTTTGCCCCAGCCTCAGAGTTGTGCCACTCTGGCCCCTTTGCCAACGCTGCCGCAGGTGCAAGCTTTGAGTCAAAGTAAAACAGTGGCCAAGCCCTTTGCCTCGACCCAGGCCCATGTTCTCATGGGCCAAGTGGGTATTGCCAGAGGGGACGCACGTTATTTCCCGCTCACAGTGGGCAACTATATTTTGGGGGGCGGGGGCTTTGTGTCTCGCTTGACGGATCAAGTAAGAGAGAAACGGGGATTGAGCTATAGCGTTTACAGCTATTTCTACCCCGAGCTCCAATCAGGTCCATTCACCATCGGCCTGCAAACCCGAAAAGACCAAGCACACCAAGCGCTGGAAGTGGTCAACGATGTGTTGAACGATTTTGTCACCCATGGCCCAACGCCCGAGGAGCTGCAAGCGGCCAAAGACAATTTGATTGGTGGCTTCGCACTGAGAATAGACAATAATAAAAAGCTCTTGGACAACGTGGCCAATATTGCTTGGTATGGCTTACCCTTGGATTACTTACAAACGTGGACACAAGCGGTGCAGGCCGTGAGCGTGGAGTCTATCCATGAGGCCTTTCAAAGTGTCCTCCAACCCAAACGCATGGTCACGGTGATTGTCGGAGACCCCTCTTGAGTCTAGGTGAGGTGAGGATCATCGGTGGCCTTTGGAAGCGCACCAAGCTCAAAGTGTTGGATCGTCCTGGGCTCAGGCCCACGCCAGACCGGGTGCGTGAGACGCTCTTTAACTGGCTGGGGCAAGACTTGACGAATTGGGTGTGCGTGGATGCGTTTGCGGGCACTGGGGTGCTGGGTTTTGAGAGTGCCTCCAGAGGGGCCAGTGATGTGCTCTTGTTGGAGAGTGATTCAGCACTTTGCGAGGTGCTCACCGAGAAAATTCAGGCTTTGAAAGCCAAGGGGATGCGAGTGCAGCGCACCAACGCCTTGATGGCCCTTAAAAGCTTGAAGCCCGCGAGTGTGGATTTGGTGTTCTTGGATCCTCCTTATGATCAAGTGGACTTGATGCAAGAAGCTCTCAAAGCGGCAGTGCCTGTGCTGCGCGCCCATGGTCAGTTGTATTTAGAATCCGCCAAGGCCCAAAGCAATGAGGTCTTGCTAAGCTTGGGGCTAGAGTTGCACAAGTATCTTAAAGCTGGACAGGTGCACGCTCAGTTGCTCCGCAAAGTGAGCTAAGTGAGCTAAGTGAAGAGCGCTTGGATGCTTAAATTCGCACTGCTCTGTGGTACCTTAGTGAAACTTGCTCACTTGCCGTGTCGACTGGGAGTGGACTCAAAATGAACCGGTTTTGGAGCGGTGGAGGACAACGGGTTGATTGACAGCCCATGGCCGCAAGATGATTGGTATATTTCGGGTTCAAGAACGCTTGAGTGTGCGCGAAATGGCGATCAAAGTAACATCTCAATACGAACAAAGGACAATCTCATGGCTATCACGGTGACCGCGATCTATCCAGGCACATTCGATCCCTTGACCTTGGGGCACGAAGACATTGTTCAGCGAGCAAGCCAGATGTTCGAGCACGTTGTGTTGGCTGTTGCCAGTGCTCACCATAAAAAGACCCTCTTCACGCTTCAAGAGCGTATCCAAATATGTCAACAAGCGCTCTCCCATTTGCCCAATGTGCGAGTGCTTGGTTTTGATGGTTTGGTGGTCCAATTTGCCCGCGCTCAAGGTGCAAGTGTGATGGTGCGGGGGGTCAGATCGGTGACTGATTTTGATTACGAGGCCCAACTCGCAGGCATGAACCGACAAATGGTGCCCGAAGTGGAGACAGTTTTTTTAACTCCCCAGTCGCACTTGCAGTCCTTGTCCAGTACCCTCATTCGTGAGATCTCTTCCTTGGGTGGTGATGTCAACTCCTGGGTCTCTCCCACTGTGGCACAGGCGCTTGCCCATAAAGTGGCTTTGGCCAATCAACTCAAAGCAGGCGCATAGGCTCATGGCATTGATGATCACCAGTCAATGCATCAATTGTGATGTGTGTGAGCCTGAGTGTCCCAATCAGGCCATCTATTTTGGGGAAGACATCTATGAGATTGACCCCCATAAATGCACCCAATGTGTTGGCCATTTCGATACGCCCCAATGTGTTGAGGTCTGTCCCGTTGACTGTATACCGCTCAATCCTGAGTACGTTGAGTCCACCGAGGATTTGATGAAGAAGTACCAAGCCTTGGTGAGCATGGCGCCCAAGGCTTGATCGCACCGAGTCTTGGGGTCTAGAGCTTATTGATCCTCGGGCTTCGAGACCTTGGGGATCGAAGTGGGCTCTTTGCGCTCAGGTTTAGGGCGAGGCGGCTTGGCGGTGTGGATTTTCAGTGTAGCGCGTGTCATCTCTCCGCGTGCCAAATCCTCAAACGCGCTCAATGTGCGTGACACACAGTCATCGATGGCGGTTTGGTGTTCAGCCGATGGTTTTTTGAGCACCCAATGCAAAACTTCGGATTTGACACCCGGGTGTCCAATGCCTAAACGAAGCCGCCAATACTGGTCGCTCCCCAAGTGCGCATGGATGTCTCTTAAACCATTGTGTCCAGCGTGAGAGCCACCGAGTTTGAGCTTGGCTTGACCGGGAACAATATCAAGTTCATCATGAATCACCAAAATCTGCTCAGGCATGATCTTGAAAAAATTGGCCAATGCACCCACCGATTGACCTGATGCGTTCATATATGTTTGCGGCTCCATGAGCCAAATGCTCTCGCCCTCAAAACTCCCCTTGGCCATGAGTGCGTTGTAGTTCTTCTCAAATCGTAAGTTAAGTTTTAATCGATCAGCCAACTCATTCACCCACCAAAATCCAGCATTGTGGCGGGTTCTTTCATACTCGGCACCTGGATTGCCGAGACCAACAAAGAGTTTAATCATAGAAGTTATTTTAGGGCATCGCCCATGAAAACGGCCCCTCTTGAGGGGCCGTAATCAGGGGATTTTTATAAGTGAGGGATCCTTGAAGAGGACTCCTAACGCTCAATCACCAAAGAGACTTTACTTTTTAGCGTCTTTTTTGGCGTCAGCTTTTTTCCCATCGGGCTTTTTGCCATCAGCGCCATCTGCAGGTGCCTCAGCCTCAACAGCTGGAGCAACCACCGCAACGATCACGGGGTTTGTTTTTCCGTGCGTGACGGCAGTCACGCCAGAGGGAAGCTTGATGTCGTTCAAATGCAATGGGCTGCCTTTTTTGAGCTCGCTCAAGTCCACCGCAATGAACTCTGGCAAGTCAGCAGGTAAACACGTCACCTCCAACTCCATCACCAAGAGGTTGACCAAGCAAGAGTCAATCTTCACAGCGGGAGAGTTCTCTTGGCCACTGTAGTGGAGTGGCACTTTCATGTGCATCTTGGTTTTTGCATCCACGCGCTGAAAGTCCACGTGCATCACCATGGGCTTGTAGGGGTGGTACTGGACATCGCGCAAGAGCACTTTGGTCTCTTGTTTGTCAATCTCCATATCCAAAACGGATGCATGGAATGCTTCCTTTTTGAGGGCATACCACAATGCATTTTGATCGAGTTCGATCAATTGGGGTTCTTTTTCGCCACCGTAGACAATGCCAGGTGTGCGACCTGTGATGCGCAGACGGCGGCTCGCACCCGTCCCATGTTTAGCGCGTTCAAATGCGACAAATTTCATAACTCACTCCTGTTGAGTCCACCGCGACCAGTGTGACTCGGACTTTTAAAAAGTGACCCGCAACCCCGAGGGCAGTGAGTCACCGCTTGTGTGTTCTAGGATTGGGAAGAGCTCAAAAGAGCTGATCTTGATCCGAGAACAAACTCATCACCGACTCTCCCTTGGCAATGCGTTGCATGGTCTCTGCAATCAACGAGGCCACTGAGAGTTGGCGGATTTTCTTACACTGAGCAGCATCCACGCTCAGTGGGATGGTATTGGTGATCACGACCTCGTCCAAGGCCTCGCCTTTGGCAATGCGCTCAATGGCAGGACCGGAGAAAATTGGATGGGTGCAATAGGCATACACCTTTTGCGCGCCGCGCTCTTTGAGCACCTCGGCGGCTTTCACCAAGGTACCGGCCGTGTCAATCATGTCATCCATGATGACGCAGTTGCGTCCTTCAATGTCACCAATCACATTCATCACCTCAGAGACGTTGGCCTTGGGGCGACGTTTGTCAATGATGGCCAAATCGCAGTCGAGTTGTTTGGCCAAAGCACGGGCTCGAACCACACCGCCCACGTCGGGGGAGACCACCATCAAGTTTTCGTAATTTTTCTGTCTCAAGTCGCCAAGAAGCACAGGAGAGGCATAAATATTATCAACAGGAATGTCAAAAAATCCCTGAATTTGATCTGCATGCAAGTCCATGGTGAGCACTCGTGCAACACCCACAGTTTGCAGCAAATTGGCGACCACTTTGGCTGAAATCGGCACCCTGCTCGAGCGGGGTCGACGGTCTTGACGGGCGTAACCAAAGTAAGGAATCACTGCACAAATTCTCTCGGCCGAGGCACGCTTTAAGGCGTCCACCATGATCAAGAGTTCCATTAAATTTTCATTGGTGGGTGCACAAGTCGATTGCACCACAAACACGTCTCGCGCCCGCACGTTTTGAAGCAACTCCACGGTGACCTCGCCGTCGGAGA
>DAISKH010000018.1:0-33263 GCA_036821105.1 Limnohabitans sp. | reverse complement strand
CCCATGAACACTTGCGCCGGGTGGGTGTTGAACCACAAAAAGGCCAAACCCGCACCCGCCATGGCCGCGCAAAAAATCAACAACTCACCTGAACCAGGAATATAGGGAATGATCAAGTAGCGGGAATACACCGAACTTCCAGTGACGTAGGCAAAGACCCCCAGTGCCGAGCCCACCATCACCACAGGCATGATCGCCAAACCATCCAAGCCATCGGTCAAGTTCACTGCGTTACTTGAGCCGACAATCACCAGATACGTCAAAATCACAAACCCCAGCACCCCCAGTGGATAGCTCACCTCTTTCATGAAAGGCAACATCAGACCCGCTTTAGGGGGCAAATTCAAATCAAATCCTGATGAAATCCAACTCCAAAATAACTCCACGACCTTGTAGTTGCTGCTCTCAGAAATACTGAAGACCAAATACAGTGCTGCGCTCAATCCAATGAGGGACTGCCAAAAATACTTCTCACCTGAACGCATACCCTCGGGGTCCTTGCGCACCACCTTTCTCCAATCGTCCACCCAACCGATTGCACCAAAGCCAAAGGTGACGATCATCACAATCCAAACAAATCGATTGGACCAGTCAGACCACAAGATGGTTGCCACTGCGATACCAATCAAAATCAACACCCCTCCCATCGTGGGCGTACCTGATTTGCTCATGTGACTTTGCATGGCGTATTCACGAATGGGTTGGCCAATTTTGAGTTCCGTGAGTTTTCGAATCACAAAGGGGCCTGCAGCCAAACCAATCAATAGCGCCGTCATGGCCGCCATCACTGCTCGAAAGGTGATGTATTGAAAGACTCGCAAAAAACCCAAATCTGGTGACAAACTCTGCAACCACTGGGCCAAGATCAAGAGCATGAGGGACCCTTCTGTGTGGTGGATTTTGATAACACATGTTGAACCACACGCTCCATGCGCATGAACCGAGAACCCTTGACCAAGATGCTCCCCAATTGAGGAAGCTCAGACTCTAGAGCGGACAGTAATTGAGTAAGCCCTCCATCGGTGGGCTCATAGGCATGAACTGACTCTGAGGACAAAGAAGCACTGGGAGCATTGGGAGCAAAGGCAAGTGCACTCGATTTCGATAAAACGCCCAAGGTGTAGAGCCTATCGATACCGCACGTGCGGGCATATTCACCAACCTCAGTGTGGTACTGCTCGCCGCTTTCACCCACCTCGCCCATGTCGCCTAAGACCAAAGCACAAGGCTTGGGTAAATTCTTCAGCACATCAATGGCCGCCAAAACCGAGTCTGGATTGGCGTTGTAGGTGTCGTCAACCAAGGTGATCTGGTTCGTGGGTGTGATCAGTTGGTGCAGTTGCCCACGACCTGACACCGCCTTGAAGGAGGACACCCCCAACTGCACTGCACTCAAGGGAACGCCTAAGCTCACGCAGCAAGCGACGCTGGCGAGCACATTGTCTACATTGTGCTCACCCGCCATGTGCAAAGTCAGGGACACATTGCCCAGTGGCGTCAAGACTTCAAGCTCATAGTGCTCGCCCGACCATGTCTTACTGAGGAGTTGAACTTGGGCACCAGGACTGCGACCAAACTTGCAACAAGTTGCGGGACCTGCCATCTGAGTCCAAAGCGTATCGTACTCATCGTCCATGGGGAATACTGCCACCCCTCCCGGGCGCAAAGCCTCCAACACGTGTCCGTTCTCAACCGCCACGGCCTGGACACTGCCCATGAACTCTTGGTGCTCACGTTGTGCGTTGTTGACCAAGGCGACCTGTGGTGAGACCCACTTCGCCAAGCTGGCAATCTCGCCTTCATGATTCATGCCCAACTCCAACACCCCGCAGCGGTGATGCGCTCGCATGCGCAACAAAGTGAGCGGTACACCAATCGCATTGTTGAAGTTACCCTGGGTGGCCAACGCATCCTCGGCCTTCCAGGCCCGCAAAATACTGGCAATCATTTGGGTCACAGTGGTCTTGCCGTTGCTGCCTGTGACAGCAATCAAGCCCAAGTCAAACTGTGCTCTCCACGCATGGGCAATCTCACCCAACGCTTTGGTGGAGTCTTCGACCTCAAAACCAGGCAAGCCAGCCTCCAGCAATCCACCTTGCGCGACGGCACCCACTGCTCCGAGGGTTTTGGCTTGACCCAGGAAATCATGGCCATCAAAGTTCTCGCCCTTGAGCGCAAGAAACAAGTCGCCCGGCAAAAGATGCCTCGAATCGGTTTGAATTCGAAGGATGGGGTTGCCATTGGGCTCCACCGCGACCTCTCGAGCACGAAGTTGAGGGCAATTCGCCATGAAGCCCCGCAATTGAGCCCAACTCATATTCATGGCCTGATGCGCGCCAGAAAGAGTGCGCAAATTAGGGGCCGACTCATGGGCTAGAGTTTTTTGCACAACTTCAGTCATCATGACGAGCCCCCGTGGTGTTCAAGGAGGGGCTGGATGTGATGATGTTGGTGATGTTGGATGTCCTGCTGGTCGTGGTGGTCGTGGTCTTAGCGTTAGTGCTGATTTTGCTCTGGCGACGTTTTTCACTCTCAAGCGCCAAGGCGTTGGCCACCACCTCTTGGTCGCTGAAGGGCAACCTCACGCCATCGATCTCTTGGTAGTTTTCATGCCCTTTGCCGGCCACCAAAACCCAGTCCTCTGGGGCTGCATTGGACAAAGCCCATTCAATGGCCAACTTTCGATCAATTTGACGATGTGATTTGCCTCCAAGCATGCCCGATTCAATATCTTCAATGATGCTGATGGGGTTTTCATGCCTGGGGTTATCCGAGGTCAACACAACATGATCAGCCAAGGCTTCAGCTGCACGACCCATTAACCCACGCTTGGTGCGGTCTCGATCACCTCCGCAGCCCATGACACACCACAATTTGGCGCCCTGGGGTTGGGTGATTTCAAGTAAAGAGCTCAGGACCTGAGACAACGCATCTGGCGTATGGGCGTAATCGACCACGACATTTGGAGTGCCTGCATTGGAGATGAGTTGCATGCGACCACTCACAGCTTGCAACTCCTGGCAATGGGCGAGCGCCTCAGACCACTCAACGCCAAGTGAAAGCAATGTACCCATCACGGCCAAGGCATTGCTCACGTTGTAACGCCCTAAAACGTGGAGCTCAAGACTTGCGAGGTGACCCCTCCAAGCCAGATCGAAGACCCAAGCGCCTTGATGACCCTCTGATCCCTTCAATCTCTCCGATCCCTCTAAAACTTTAAACTGAACGTTTCGAGCACACAAAATGTCTGCCATTCGTTTCTCGGCATCAAGGCCCGCACTCACCAATGCCTCACGCACCGACACAGGCTCACTCGTGTAAGCCACGATCACTGGTGCTGAGGAATTGTCCGGGCTCTTATGAGCAGCTTGGGTCAACTCCAAATAGAGACCCAAACCGTGAGCGTCATCAAGATTGATCACCATGGCCTTTGGGTTCATCTGGACAAAAAGCGTGCGCTTAGCTTGCCAGTAAGAATTCATATCACCGTGATAATCTAAGTGATCTTGCGTCAAATTGGTGAGCACCGCCACTTCAATTTGAGTCCCACCCAAACGACCCTCGCTCAACCCAATCGAGGAAGCCTCCAAGGCCATATGCGTGAAGCCCTGAACGTAACAGTGCCTCATCGCGTGCTGCAATTCATTCGCTTCAAACGTAGTGAGACCGCCCGTTGACTTGGAGCCAAACACTTTTTGCGAAGGTAGTGCTTTGAGGTGATACTGGGCAGGGAGGTAAGGGCCCGACTTGCCGGTCAACAACTCCAATTCACCCAAACCCAATGTACCCGCCAGAGCACACCGCTTACCGAGCTTGGCAAGCACTTGGGCTAGCCACCAAGTGCAGGTCGTTTTACCATTCGTCCCCGTCACCGCCAACACCTTCAGATTCCTCGAAGGGTTGCCGTAATACTCTGCCGCCACCCAACCGCGAGAGGCTTTGAGTTGCGGCATGAAGGCCACCCGCACGTCCTGGGCCAGGGCCTTACTTGAAGCATCTCCGAGGCCAGGAAAGATATGATTCCAATCGGGCTCAGCACTGGAGTCAGAACTTGTGTTGGTGTTTGGGGCTAGATCTACATCTTGCAAATCCACCAAACAAGCACGGGCACCTTGATCAAGCGCATGAATCACCAAGGGTCTGGCATCATGGCTTTGACCCGCGTAGGCCAAAAAGACATCCCCTGCTTGAACAGCTCTAGAGTCCGTTTGCAGTGAAGCTTTTGGCAATGCATGCTCACCCAGAAAAGACTCACCCGCCATGGCGTGTAACCATTGTGCCGCCGCTTGAGGTGTGTGCAAGCAGTGCATCAAAATGACTCCGGCTCAGCTTTGGCCACAATTTGAGGCTTGACACGCATATCGGGTTGTATACCCATGACTCTGAGGGCTTGCTGAACGGTTTGACTAAAAACTGGTGCCGCCACGTCCCCGCCAAAATAAAACCCGTCAGTGGGTTCATCAATCATCACGGCCACAATAATGCGGGGGTTCTCAATAGGCGCCATGCCCACAAAAAACCCTCGATACTTGTTGCCATAGCCATTGCCTTGCACCTTATGCGCTGTACCGGTCTTGCCGCCCACCGAATAGCCCATCGTTTGCGCTTTGGGTGCGGTGCCCCCAGGTCCTGCCACCATATGAAGCATCTGCCTCACCTCATCGGCATGCTCCTTGGAGATCACTCGAACACCAGAAACATGCTCATCGTGCTTTAACAGTGTGAGCGGAATGATCTCGCCTTCTCGGGCAAACAAGGTGTATGCATGGGCCAATTGGAAAAGGCTCACCGACAAGCCGTAACCGTAACTCATGGTGGCTTGTTCAATGGGGTGCCAAGTTTTGTAGGACCTGAGCTTACCGCCCACCAATCCGGGGAAAGGTACCTGTGGCTTTTGACCGAAACCCACTTGAGTAAAGATCCCCCACAACTGCTGAGGAGGCATTTGCAGTGAGATCTTGACCGCACCGATGTTGCTGGACTTTTGAATGACTTGGCGCACAGAGATTGCGCCGTTGGGGGAGTCGTCCCGAATGGTGAACCCACCCATGGCCAACTTCCCACCCCCTGTTTGGATGATGGTGTCGGGGGTGACAATCCCTTGCTCCAAGGCCAAGCCAACCACAAATGGTTTCATGGTGGATCCCGGCTCGAAGGTGTCGGTGATCGCTCGGTTTCTCAACTGCGCACCCGTCAAATTCGTGTGACTATTGGGGGTGAAGCTTGGGTAATTGGCCAACGCCAACACCTCTCCCGTGTTCACATCAAGGACAACCACACTGCCCGCAGCGGCCTTGTGTTCGAGCACTGCATCTTTGAGCTTTTGATAGGCGAAGTACTGTACTTTAGAGTCTATGCTCAACTGCAAATCTTGACCGTCCACGGGCTCCACGGTTTGACCCATATCCTCCACGGCTTCACCAAAACGATTCTTAATGATGCGTCTTGAGCCCATGTGGCCTGTCAAATTTTTATTGAACGTGAGCTCTGCACCGTCTTGCCCATTGTTCTCAATCGTGGTGTAACCCACCACATGCGCCACGGCCTCACCCTCAGGGTAGATGCGCTTGTATTCTTTGCGAACCCCAATGCCCCGAATTTTGAGGGCCTTCACTTGGTCTGCCAAAGGCTCATCAACCATGCGCTTGAGCCAGACAAAGCCCTTGTCTTCGTCCTTGGTTCGATTTTGCAACTCTTGCAAAGGCATCTCCAAGAGTTTGGCCAATTGAGTGAGTTTGGAGATATCGCGGTCAAGCTCTTCAGGTGAGGCGAAGATGCTAGGAACAGCCACACTGGAGGCCAAAATTTGACCATTGCGATCAAAAATTTTGCCGCGATCTGCCGGGATATCTTGCGTACGAACAAATCGAACCACCCCTTGGTGCTTGAAGAAATCGTTTTCGATCACTTGTACAAATGCAGCGCGCACAATCAATCCCAAAAACCCCAACGCGATCAGCGCCACAATGAATTGGCTACGCCAAATCGGTGTTTTGCTCGCAAGCAAAGGACTTGAGGTGAATTGAACGCTTTTGCGACTCATGGCATTTCTATCCTGGAGCTGCTCTCATTTTTCAGCGCCAAAGAACCCGCCACTTGAGTTTTCATGGGCGCTACTGGACGGGGCTGGGTGGTCGGCGCAACTGGGGTCGAGGGCAGCGGCTCAGCCGTAGATCTCTCGCCATTGGCGAGAACTTGATTGGGCTCTAGCACGTACTGAGTGATCGCTGGCGTCACGTTTTTCATGTGCAACTGCTCCTTGGCCACTTTCTCTACTCTGAGTGAAGTCCCCTGAGATCGCCGTTCAACCTCTAGCCGCTCTCTCTCCAAGTCAAGCCTTCTAGCCTCCGAGCGGGCATGGTCGTATTCGGTATACAAACGCCTAGAGTCATACTGGGTACGCACCAAATAAAAGGCGCTACAAAGCACTGCAATCAAGAGTAGGGCGTTAAGTCTGGTCATAAAACGACCCCATCATTTGGACCCATTTTTTCAGCCACACGCATGATGGCCGAGCGAGCTCTTGGGTTTCGTTTGATCTCCTCTTCGCTCGGTTTAATTCGCGCAATGCTCCTCAGTTGCATGACCTGAGGGGCGGCAAAGGGCGCACGCCGGTCATAGGGCGCTTTCGAATGCTTGGCAATGAATTGTTTGACAATTCGATCCTCAAGCGAATGAAAACTAATGATCACCAATCTGCCACCTGACTCCAAAATATTCAAACTCGCCTCTAACGCTTGTTGCAACTCTTCAAGCTCGCCATTGATGAAAATCCGAAAAGCCTGAAATGTGCGCGTTGCAGGATCCTGGCCCGACTCGCGGGTTTTGACCGCGCCAGCCACGAGTTGGGCCAGCTCTGCGGTGGTTTGAGGAGTGCCCCGTTCTTGTCGGCGAGCAACAATCGCCTTTGCAATCGATACAGCAAACCGTTCTTCTCCATACTCACGAATCACCTGCGCAATCTTGTCTTGATCTGCATACTCGAGCCAAGCACTCAATGGCTCGCCCCGAGTCGGATCCATCCGCATATCCAAGGGGCCGTCGAAGCGAAATGAAAATCCACGTTGAGGGTTGTCGATCTGAGGCGAGCTGATCCCAAGATCCATCAACACACCCGCCACACTCGCAGTGGGTAGCTCGCCCAGGTTGGCAAAGCCCTCGTGCCTGATCGAAAAGCGCGGATCTTGAATGCGTTGAGCTGCCTGTACTGCCTCTGGGTCTTTGTCGAAAGCGATCAAGGACCCCATCGGATTGAGCTTTGAGAGAACAAGCGCCGAATGCCCACCCCGGCCGAAGGTGGCGTCGACAAACACGCCCTTTCGCTGCACCTCTAAGGCATCGACCGCCTCGTGCAACAACACGGTGTTGTGCGTCCAAGTGTCTTGCTCCATCGAGCTTAAAAGGAAAATTCTTTGAACACATCGGGCATTTGTGCTTTCATGGCCAAGGCCTCTTGAGACTCGTAAGTACTCTTGTCCCAAATCTCGAAATGGTTGCCCATTCCCAGCAATATCACTTCTTTCTCAATCGTTGCAGCGTGCCTGAGCTCAGGCGAGAGTAATACCCGGGAAGTACTATCCATCTCGACATCCATGGCGTTGCCTAAAAATATCCGCTTCCACCACTGAGCATCCATCGGTAAGGCTGCAATTCGTGCCCTAAACTGCTCCCACTCTGGGCGCGGGAACATCATCAAGCAGCCGTGGGGATGACGTGTGATGGTGAGTTGCGAGGCCGCATTGACCGCAAGCACATCACGGTGCCGAGTCGGTATGGATAACCGACCCTTGCCGTCCAAGCTCAACGATGATGCACCTTGAAACACGGTAATGAATTCCCTTTGAATGACACAACAACAACACGGCAAAACGAAGACGTCCACAACGCCCCACATGGGATAAAAAGTATAAACTTTTTCCCACTTAATTGCACTTTATTGCACTGTATCAGGAATTAAAAATTTGGCAACAGGTATTTATTGCTTTTTTCAATGAAATCAATGACTTAGACCGACTTCAAAGAATTCATAGAGATTAATATCGTTAAAAATGAAGGACTTAGCAAAACAACTGAATGTGACAGATGAATAAGAAAAATACTGAAGGATTTTTGTAAATTGTTCAGCCCCGTTCGTCGCTTGTCGCGTACCTCACACACTCGGGGATACTTTCTCACCTTGATCAAGGATCAGGGACTGAACCTGGGTAAGCAGGCTAAAGCACTCCAAAGCGGTTCCTTGAAGACTTAATCCTCAGAGTAAGCCCCAACTGAGGAAAGCAAAAAAGCCAGCACCGAAAGAGCTTGTCAAAACAAGCTCATCCATGGACTTCAAAAAGTGGGAGATTGGCCAAGTGGCTTTAACACGGGCCCAACAAGTGCAAAGAAGAAAGAGAAAAGCCCCCAGTGGCTCAGAAACGCTCCACTCTGGCTTAGCAAGCGCTTTAGTCACCAAACATTTTTTGTTTGAGCTCACGTCTTTGTTGAGCCTCTAGAGACAAAGTCGCTGTGGGTCTGGCAAGCAAGCGACCGACGCCAATGGCCTCGCCTGTCTCATCACAAAAACCATAGTCTCCCGCATCAATACGCTGAATGGATTGCTCAATTTTCTTGAGCAGTTTGCGCTCACGGTCACGTGTGCGAAGCTCAAGTGCATGCTCCTCCTCAATGGTGGCTCGATCGGCCGGGTCAGGCACCACAACGGTGTCCTCACGCAAGTTCTCCGTCGTTTGACCTGCATTGTTGAGCATGTCTTGTTTAAGTTGCACGAGTTTTAACCGGAAAAACGCCATTTGAGTATCGTTCATGTACTCAGAGTCTGGCATGGCAATCACCTCTGCATCGGTGAGCTCATTGACAGATTTGGTTTTCCAATTGTTGGCGAGTTTGCTATCTTTTTTGGGTATCACGGGAATCACAGACGGAAGAGAAGGGGCATCAGCGGGCCCAAAACTTGACTTGGCCGCATTGGTAGACACCACAGCCAAGGGAGGGGGAGGAACCATCGAAGCAGCTTTCGCGCCTCGTGAGGATTTTTTATTTTGCGGTTGCGCAATGGTTTGACCCGCCACCACTTTAGGGCCCTGAACGGAGGGTTTCAAAGGCGGTGTTGCCGGAGCACGCACAGCATGGTTGGAGGGCTTGGCCACGACTGCCGCAGGGGCGGGTTTGGTTGCCACCACCGGAGCAGCCTTAACGGCTACTTTAACGGCTACTTTAACGGGTGCTTTCACGGGGGGTTTAGCTGGCGCTTTGACTGGCGCTTTTGCGGCAACTTTCACAGCGGGCTGGGCAGGAGCTTTGGCAGCCGGTTTTTGCACCGCCTTGACAGGAGCTTTTGCGGGCGCTTTTGCGGGCGCTTTTGCTGGAGCCTTTGTTGGAGCTTTTGCAGGTGCTACTGCAGCCTTTACAGGTGCTTTGACCAAAGATTTAGCAGGAGTTTTAGCTGGAGCTGGGGCTTTGGCAACAGGCTTGGCAACAGGTTTAGCAGGCGCTTTGGCGGCTACTTTCACGGGTGCCTTCACTGGGGCCTTCACTGGGGCCTTGGCTGGCGCTTTTGCCACCGTCTTGAGCGGTGCCTTTGAAGAAGCAGTGACAGCCTTGGCCGTTGAGCCAGACTTGGACTTTGGGGGCGTATTTACTTTTTTTGTCATGCTTGTCTCCTCGCGTTCCACAGTGGCGCTTTGACGCCCTTTTGTTGTGCCAAAAAATACGGCCAGTAGGCTAGCAAGCACGTCGCTGCTCCGACAACGGGGTGGTTGAATAAAGCCTTTGTGGCGCGCGGATTGTACTCACACCAAGCACTGTTCGAGACCTTGTAGAAAAATATCTCTGGGCAAATCAATTCCAATGAAAACCATTTTGTTGATTTTCTCTTCCCCAGCCCCCCAAACTGGCCCCAAATCACTGCCCATGAGCTGATGAACGCCCTGGAAAATGACCTTTTTATCGGTCCCCTTCATGTAGAGAACCCCCTTGTAGCGCAACATTTTGGGTCCGTAAATATTAACAATTGCTCCCAAAAAGTCTTCTAACTTCGCGGGATCAAAGGGTTTTTTGGATTTAAAGACAAAACTCTTGACGTCATCATCGTGATGATGGTGGTGAGCGTGAGCGTGATCATCGTGGCCATGGGCTTGGTGGCTGGGATGGTCACAGTGCTCGCCATGTTCGTGGTCGTGGTGATCATGGTCGTGGTCATGATCGTGATGGTCATGATGATCGTGACTGTGGCCGTGGTCATCCTTTAAGAAATCTGGATCGATATCGAGCTTGGCATTGAGGTTAAAGCCCTTCAAATCAAAAACATCGGCTATAGCGACTTCACCAAAATGCACGCGTCGCATGGGCGCCCTGGGGTTCATGTGCTTTAGACGGTGCTCCAAGGCTTGCAACGCATCCTCGCTCACCAAATCGGCTTTAGAGATGAAGATCTGATCGGCAAAGCCCACCTGGCGCCTTGCCTCTTGACGATCATTGAGTTGCTGGGCCGCATGCTTGGCATCCACCAACGTCAAAATGGAGTCCAATAAAAAACTCTCCGCAATTTCATCGTCCATGAAAAATGTTTGGGCCACCGGTCCAGGATCGGCCAAGCCGGTGGTCTCAATAACCACTCGGTCAAACTCAATCTCACCTTTGCGACGCTTTTGCGCCAACTCAGTGAGGGTGGTGCGCAAGTCTTCCCGGATCGTGCAGCACACGCATCCATTGCTCATCTGGATGATTTGCTCCTTGCTCTCCAAGAGCAAGATGTCGTTGTCAATGTTCTCCTCACCAAACTCGTTTTCAATGACCGCAATTTTTTGTCCATGGGCTTCGGACAAGACTCGTTTGAGCAAGGTGGTTTTCCCAGAGCCTAAAAAACCGGTCAAGATGGTGGCAGGAATCAACATAAAAGCGCTTTCAATAAACAACAAAACACAATAGATGGGTCTTAAAACCCAAAAATCAATACCATTTCAAAGAGGTGATCTCAAAAGGATGGGCCAAGTCGACTCACTCACTTGTATACCCAAGGCCTCCACCACGATGACACTAAACCTAACCCAAGGATTAAACCTCACTTTTTCATCACCACCAAGCCCTTTAGATAGTCTCCCTGTGGAAAATTCAAGGTCATAGGGTGATCGCTGGCCCCTTGCAAGCGCTCCAAAATGAAACCATCGACCTGGGCATCGGCACCAGCCGAGGCGACAATTTGATGAAAAAGCTCTGGGCTCACGCCGCCTGAACAGCTAAAGGTGAGGAGCACACCCCCCGGGACCAAGAGCTTGAGCGCCAAACGGTTGATGTCCTTGTAGGCGCGGGCTGCACGCTCGACATGAACGCTTGTGGGCGCGAATTTGGGCGGATCTAGAACAATGGCATCAAATTGCACCCCTTGCTCCAAGAATTGTCTCAAACTCGCATTCACATCCGCCACCGTCCATGTCGTGCACGACTCCTCAAAACCATTGATCTTTGCGTTATGACGAGCCAACTCCAGGGAAGGCGCTGAGGAGTCAACACTGGTGACGTGCCCACCTTTGGCCAAAGCACCCGAGGACCTCATCGCGGTCAAGGCGGCAACCGTAAAGCCTCCGGTGTAAGCGTAGCAATTGAGCACTCTAGAGAGCCCCAATGAGGCAACATAGCGCCCCAGGGCTGCTCGAGAGTCTCGCTGATCAAGATAAAAACCGGTCTTGTGGCCAAACTCAATGTCTAGGCTCAGTAACCAATCATGTTCTTTGATGGTGATCCGGGTGCCTGGGTCCCCTTCAACCTCGTGACGACCCTCACTATCTTTATCACCCTCACGACCCTCACTACCCTCACGACTCTCATTTTGCTTTTTACCCAACTCCTCCGTCAGCCTGGGCTCCACACCCAACCCAGCCCCTAGGCCCTGGTGCGCCGTCCCAACCCAGCCCAAACGGGGTTCAAGACCTTCTTGTTTTCTGGAGCTCGTGTCTGAGCGCTCAAAAATCTTCACCAGCCCCGTGTGTTTCGTCAAAGAACGCACGATCGCCGCCCTGAAACGCTCCACCCCAGTGGCGGAAATTTGCATCACCAAGGTATCGTTGTAGCGGTCCACAATGAGCCCTGGCAGCCCATCAGACTCGGCGTGCACGAGACGCACGCCCGAGCTTGGCCATTGAAGTCGGTCTCGCATGGCAACAGCCCTCTCCACCAAGCTGTCCATCAAACCTTCATCAATGCGAGTGGCTTCATCAAAGCTCCAAACCCGAGCCCGGATTTTGGAGCTCGGGCTAAAGGCGGCCCAAGCCAAAAATGCTCCCTCACTGGAGTGCACCCGAACCGTCTCGCCAGCATCAGCAGAGCCTTTGGCAATGGATGTATCAAACACCCAGGGATGTCCTTTGAGCAAAGAGCGTTCTTTGCCAGGTCTGAGGGTGATGGTTTTCATGGTGAATAGGTCGCTTGGTGACTCAATGACTAATGTGACTTAATAACTGAATTTTTGGGGTGGCTTTAGGCTGTAGGCTAGATCAGAGTCTCATGCTAATCTCATGCTACATCACCTTGGTTACTCAGATGGTGCAGGACAAAGGCTGAACTCTACCACCGCTTGAACAAAGCCAGTGGCTCAGCGGGCGGCTCTCAGTAAAAAGAGCGAAAAAATTAAAGCCGCGGGGACGACTGAAAGTGGTTGGAGTTGGAGTTATTTTTTACGCTTGGCACGGGGATGGGCTTGATCATAAATTTGCGCCAAGTGTTGATAATCCAACCTCGTGTAGACCTGGGTCGTGCTGATGTTGGCGTGACCAAGCAACTCTTGCACGCCCCTCAAGTCTGAGCTGGACTGCAAAATATGACTAGCAAAAGAGTGCCGCAGCATGTGCGGATGCACAGGCGTACTCAACCCAGCCGCTTGCGCTCTCGCACGTAAACGTGCCCAAATGGCCTGGGCAGTCAGGCGTGTACCGTGCTGACCAATCAAAAGAGCATTTGAACTCTCTGTGCCTTTTGCTTTGAAGTCTCCCCGAACACTCAACCAATGCGTCAAAGCCTCCAACGCTTCACGGCCAATCGGTACACTTCTGAATTTGCTACCTTTACCCAGCACAAATGCTGTTTTTGAAGGTAGGTCAATCCAACCTTTGGCCTCTTTAGAGGACTCCGCATCCAAGCCCACCATCTCCCCCACACGAAGGCCACTGCCGTAGAGCAACTCCACCATCACACGGTCTCTGGCCTCCAACCAAATGGACAAAGCTGGCTCAGACGTCTTGGGCGACTTGAGGGGTGCATGAAAATTGGCAAGCTGCACCGCTTGATCAACACTCAAGGCCTTAGGGAGGGGTTTGGCCGCCTTGGGGGCTTTGATGCCCAATAATGGGTTGACGGTGATCAAGCCTTCTCGTTGAGCCCATCCGAAAAACCCTCTCCAACCAGAAACAATGAGGGCAATGCCCCGAGCACTGCGACCGCCTTGGTGCATTTGTGCAATGAGTGTTCGCACGTGCTGGCTTTGTAATTGCTCAAACCCCACCCCCAGCTTGAGTAAACTGCGCTCGAGTTTGATTAAGTCCAGCTGATACAACTCGAGGGTCCTTTGAGCCAGTCGCTTTTCAAAACGAACGTGGTCCAAATAACGCTGGACCCAAGGATGTGCTGCCTCGGGTGGTAGGCTTGGATCTGCCACCGCTGGATTCAAACCACGCTTTAAATCATGCTCTAAATCATGCTTCAAGGCATCCTCCTCCCTAAGCGTAGACAAAACTACAAGCGTTAGACGTTAGCGTGTTGTATGTGTTGTGACGGTAAAAGCAATGTTGTGGGCGAGGATGAGGCGCTTGGCTAAGCGCAAAGCCTCAGGCCACCAAACGCATGAGCACTGCGCTGGAGAGCTCGCCAATGCGCGTTAAAAAATCCGTCCCCATACCGGCATGGTAACGCTGCGGGTCAGGAGAGGCCAACACCAAGAGCCCAATGCAAGGCATCAACTCCTCGTGCTGCGCACCCCTGAGGGTCAATGACTCGGCCAAACTCACACCTTTGTCCTCGGAGTTGGATTGTTCATCCAGAGGCAAATGAAGTTTCCTAAGAGCCACCATCGCGATCGATTGCACCGCCTTGGCATCCCCCAGCCACGAGATGGCCTCAAAGCCTGAATTGGGTCCGCAGTAGGGTTGCACCAACGAGTTGGCAAACTCTTTCACACTCTCACTCACCCCAGAGGCCACTGGGTCACTGGTGAACTCATCTTTAAGTCCCCACATTTTGAGCGCGACTTGAGGGACCATGAATTGGCCTTGCACCTCTTGGACCATGATGCGGGTCAAACTCTCAGTTCCGTTGACGAGGAGTAAATTCTTAGCCCAGCGGTGCAGGCGATCGGTCAGGATCAAATTTTCATTGCCGTTTCGAATCATCTCCATCAAACGCGTTTCATGGGCGCGAATTTTCTCGCGCAGCATATCGGCCTGTCGCTCTTGAAGACTCACGGCTCGCTGGCCGTGGGGGTTGGGAATCCTGATTTGTGACAGTATCTCTGCGTGGCGCACAAAAAAATCTGGGGTGTGCAGCAAAAAATTCGCAATATCATCTTCCGTGATGGGATTGATGTTGTTGTGCTCAATCATGAAGATCCAATTCACCTTTAAAAACTGTCACCGCAGGGCCCGTGAGGGAGACATCGCTCATGCCACCGGACCACTTGATGACCAATTCCCCTCCTGGGGCAAAAACCTTCACCTCGGAGTCCAACAGACCCCAACGAATTCCACTCACCACGGCGGCACAAGCGCCCGTGCCACACGCCAAAGTCTCGCCCGCTCCTCGCTCAAACACCCGAAGACGAATGCTAGTGCGACTGAGAACTTGCATGAAGCCCACGTTGACCCGAGCTGGAAAAGCGGGGTGATGTTCAATCACTGGCCCCCAACTCAACACCGGCGCTCGCTCCACATCATCCACCAGCGTCACCGCGTGGGGGTTTCCCATGGAGAGGGTGCCGATCTGGACCTTGGTGCCAGAAAAAGGCTCACCCAGATCCAGTGCCCAAGTGGCAAAACCATTCTTTGAGCTCTGAGCTATGGCATGCTGGCTCAAAAAAGGAATGTGTTCAGACTCAAAAGTGGGCACCCCCATTTGCACCGTGACTTGGTGGTGCTCATCTTCCATGAGCTCGATGATACCTTTTTTGACTTTGACGCGAAGAGGCGACTTTTGAGACAAGCCCGACTCGCGAACAAAACGTAAAAAGCACCGTGCACCGTTACCGCAATGCTCCACCTCTGAGCCGTCAGCGTTATGGATCACGTACTCAAAGTCCAAGCCCGGGACGTCGGTGGTGCGCACACTCAGAATCTGATCCGCACCCACACCAAAATGCCGATTGGCAATGAATTGATACTGCTCAACGCTCAATTGATACTGGCCACGGGTCTCGTCAATGACCACAAAGTCATTTCCCGTGCCTTGCATTTTTGTAAAAGGAATTCGCATAGACTCAATTATGAGCTTAGTTGACAACCACTTTGAGATCGAATGGAGATTTTTTTGCTGTGCTTTTTATGGGTAAGCAATTTGCCCATTGGTGTCTCACCTCATGGGCGAGTGCCGTTCTCGCCACTATACTTGAACTCCATTCCTTCATCATTCATCAATCATTCAGTGATTGATCAACACCGCATCACGGAGACCCAGATCATGCGCATTCCCGCCTGGAGCCAATCGCTCAAAGCCCAACCCACCGATTTGGTCGACGCCATCAAAGCGAGAAGAGGCGGCACACTCATCAATTTGGACCACACCCTCCTTTGGAGTGAGCCCGTGGCTCGTGGATGGAATGTGTTTTTGAAAGAAGTTCGCACCGGACTGGGAACCTCCAGAAAACTGCGTGAAATTGGTATCTGCACGGTCGCCTTACTGACAGGCGCACACTATGAATACCATCACCATGCGCCTGACTTTTTGGCCGCCGGTGGCACCCAAGCCGAGCTCGACGCTTTGGCCCGAGTGGTCAAAGGCGATCCAAGACATTCGGTGAGTGACCCGGCCTTGGATGAGCAATCGAGTTTAGTGATTCAGTATGCGGCTCAAATGACACAAGACGTTCACATCCAAGACGAACTCTTTGAGTCCTTGAAACGACACTTTGACACCACCGAGATTGTGGAGCTCACCACCGCCATTGCAACTTACAACATGGTGGCAAGGCTACTCCTGGCACTCAAAGTCACGCCGGAGTCTTAAGCCCTCCCTCTCAAATGGAGACAGCATAAGAGTGCGGGAACACTTGATCAACTGAGGTCTCAAACTGACGAAAGTAATGTTGAGATCTCGGGTGTTATTCCCGCGTTAAGCGTGCCCTACACAATCGGCCTTGACACAATCGGCTTTGACTCAATGGGCCTTGACTCAATAAGCCTTAATTCAATCGGCCTTGATGTTGTTGTCTCGAACCACCTTGGACCAAGTATCCATTTGTGCCTCAATGAAGGTGCGGGCTTTCTCCACCGAGCCCCCCACCACGTCGATGCCTTGGGCGTCGAGTTTTTGAGCGACCTCAGGGGTTTTGAGCGCTTTGTTAAGCTCCTCGTTCATGCGACGCACGATCTCTGGAGGAGTTTTGGCCGAGGCCAACACCGCCCACCAAGCGGGCGCATCAAAGCCCGGAAAGCCATTTTCAGCAATGGTGGGAACATCGGGCAAATCACTCACGCGGTGAGTCGTCGTGACCGCCAAAGGCCTCATTCTTTTGCTGTCCAAATGAGGTTTGGTGACAAACACCGACGCAATCGACAAGGGCACGTGGCCTGCAATGGCGTCATTCATCAAAGGACCGCCTCCTTTGTAGGGGATGTGATTGAACTCCACTTGGGCGTTTTTACCAAGGAGTGTCATAGCCAAATGACCCAAAGAGCCATTACCGATGGTGCCAAAACTGACATTCTTTTGTGACTTGGCGGCTTGGATCACGTCTTTGAAGGTTTTGTATTCTGAACCCGCAAAAGTGGCCAGTACCATGGGGGATGTGCCCACCAGCACCAAGGGTGTCAGGTCACGCTTGCTGTCATAGGGCAGACCTGGAATCAAACTTGGGTTCACGCCGTGAGTATCAAACACCACCGCAAAAGTGTACCCATCCGCCGGAGCGTTGATGACAAACGCAGTGCCCAGGGTGCCGGAGGCGCCCCCTCGGTTGTCAACAATGACGCTTTGGCCCAATTGAGTTTGCAAGGGTTGAGCCAAAATCCTCGCCACCTGGTCCACCGACCCCCCGGGTGGAAAAACCGCTACGAGTTTAATGGGTTGTTTGGTGGGCCAAGCCTGGGCCAAAACGGCTTCGGACTGGAGGAGCACGCCCAGCATCAAGAAGGCAGGCAGTAAGACCCCAAGGGAGGAGACAAAGCCAAGGCCAGCAGAGCCCAAAAAACTCAGCCAAGAGTTACTTTTATGTGATTGATTTTCCACTTGAGGACCACGTCTTACGGAGCCCAATTTGCACTGATCGGCAACAGTCTGGGCACTGTCCATTTGAGGTTCGCCTAGGTTTTGGGTTTGCATGCTGTCTCTCCCTTGTTATTTGTACACATTATTCGTACTTGTTATCAACATTTACTCCAGATTGTGACATTAATTGCAAAGAAGGAGTTTTCTTGGGTTTTCTCCCACTCGGGGTCTTCACCTCCATAGCCCTTCGCTAGACCATCACCAGTCCATCGGCTCCACCCACTCCACCCACTCCACCCGCTTCATCCGCTTCCCCTACCCTATCAACTCCATCAACGCCATCAGCTCGGATAGATCCCCTCTATCCACAGTCTCCTTGATGACTCGCTCTACAATGAACCAATGGTCCTTCATTGAATTGACTTCCTCCTTCGAACATATCTCGCTCAAACCCATGACCCGCCCCCACCACCATCTGCATCCCCCCACCGTGATCGCACCAGCACAAAAAGCTGTGAGCTTGATTTGGGGGCGTCAACACCAAAACAATTTGCAAGTCTTGATGACTCAACGCTCTAATCAGGCGCGCTTTGCACCCGGAGCCTATGTTTTTGCGGGCGGTAAGCTAGACCCTGAGGATGAGATCTACGCGGTGCACTACGCCAAATGTCACTCCAAATGTCACGCCGAACTCAACAACAAGGACAACTCTCAAGAGCTCCCGCAACACAATTCCAGTTCACCGTCCTCTCACTCGACCTCTCCTTACCCAATTCGTTCAGAACAAACCCAAGAGCACTTGAGCTTGGCTGCTGCAGCACTTCGAGAAAGCTTTGAGGAGGTGGGATTGGTCTTGGTGCGAGACAATAAGGGTGCCTTACTCAGCGCCTCGGAGGTCTGGGGGTCCAAAGGGCTTCGTCAAGAACTACCCCTTTACCAGCAACTCCAAGCGAGGGATTGGCACTTGGCTTTGGACAGCCTTTACGTGATGTGCCACTGGGTCACCGATCGAGATTTGCCCATTCGCTTTGATGTGCCTTTTTTGTGGGCTCAGGCCCCTCACGACCAAGTCCCTCGTGTGACTGGACATGAGCAAGTCAACGCCGTGTGGCTCCAACCCCAAGAGGCCTTAAAGGCCTACCAAGCCAAGACCTTGCACATGGTCTACCCCACGCTTAAAACCTTAAAGCGGCTGGAGAGTTTTGAGAGCTGCGATCAAGTCCTCCAAGCTTGCCAACATAACCAGGCCTGGTTTAGCTCAACCCCGAGAGGCGGCTTTGTCACAGGCCAAGAAACACGCTACATGGAGCACGAAGGTCCCTACGGTGAGCTAGCCCTGGTGTGCCCCGAGGGACAACTCAAGCACAGCTTAGACTGGCAAAGTGATGCCCCCGTGCCTTTGCTTAAAAACTTGCACCGCTTGACCGCTCCAAATCCAGGCCTCATGACTGGCCCAGGCACCAACACCTACATTGTGGGCACTCGTGCAAGTGGCTTCATCGTGATCGACCCGGGTCCGCCTGAAGCCCAGCACTTGGAGCGCATTTGCCTCTTCACGCAAGGCGATATTCGCGCCATTGTCTGTACACACTCCCACGCAGACCACTCGCCTGGCGCCAAACCCCTTCAAGCCATGTGTGCAGGCACGCCACCCATCATGGGGCTATCTTCCAAGCCCACCGCCAAAGAAAATCATTATTTTGTGGCCGACCACGAGTTGTCCATGCACGAGCGAATTCGAGTGATCGACGGCTCATCACCGGGCGAGAGTTTAGAGGCCTCCCTTCATCCAGGCAACGACCATGAGGGCTCAAGAGCGACTCACACTCTGCGTGTGATTCACACACCAGGACATGCTGCCAACCACCTGTGCTTGGTCTTTGAGGAAGAAGGCATTCTCTTTAGTGGCGACCATATTTTGAATGGCAGCACAACCATTGTGGATCCACCAGACGGGTGCATGAGTGCCTACTTGAATTCACTGGATGTACTCCATGCTGTTTGTGAGCAAGACCGGATTGAATTCATCGCCCCAGCCCACGGACATGTGATGGGCAACTACCACGGTGCACCTCACGGACCACAGCACATCATCACTCAACTCAAGAACCACCGCCTCAAGCGAGAGGCCAAAATCAAAGCCGTCATGCTGGCGCACCCCAATGACAGTTTGAATGAATGGGTCAAGTGGGCTTATGACGATGTGCCTGAGAGGCTGTGGCCTGCGGCCATGCGGTCTTTGACAGCGCACGTCAAGCGCCTCTTAGAGCTAGGACTTGATATGGTGCCCCATCCTGATGTGCTCAAAGCTTTGGGGAAATGAGCTCCATCGAGTCCTCAATCATGAACTCATTCATGGGTTCATTGATCCCGGTGGGGCTGCCCTTAATAAGTCTTATTTTGTGAGCCTTATTTTGAAAGCCTCCTTTTGTGAACCTTATTTTGAAGGTCCCAAGAGCCCAATCACCGCTGATAGATCGATGAGTCAAAAAAAGTGTGAAGCTTGCCGATACGCCGGATTCTGTGCACG
Source organism: Limnohabitans sp. (assembly GCA_036821105.1). Classification (GTDB taxonomy): domain Bacteria; phylum Pseudomonadota; class Gammaproteobacteria; order Burkholderiales; family Burkholderiaceae_C; genus Limnohabitans. Next base: position 13,333 of record DAISKH010000018.1, on the reverse strand, counting down.
CAACAAGATCCGAGAATCTCATCACGCGTGACCGTCATTAATCTGGGCCGTGGGTCACCCACACGGCTCGGTGCTACCTACCCGCCTACCATCCTTGCGAAACCACAAGTCAAGCCCTCAAGAGCGCTTGGGATAGGCCTACTTGGTATTGCTGCGCGCAGAGATTGCCCGTTTCACCCGCCCAATGGCTTTGCAACCGATGGGCGACTCGTCTCTGTTGCTCTAATCCTCACCTCACGGTGGAGAGGTGTTACCTCCTGCGCCGTTCTATGCAGTCCGGACGTTCCTCCCGCGCAGTGTTTCCACTCTTGCGCCGGCGACGGCCTAGCATGCTTCACGAGGTGTATTATCACTTGAGTACTCACCATAGCCTTTAAAATAGTGAGCGCGAGTGCTCAATGGCTTATTGCGTTGTGGTGAAAACCACCAAGAATTGACAGACCCATTTCATAGCCCAACACCAATGCTCTTGTCGCATGCTGTGGCTTTGGATCAATGGGTAAAAAATTGGGCCTCATTTGTTCTAACCTGTTCCGACTTGATTTAGCTTGATTGGCCTTGATGCGCCGCTGTATTTCGCCTGCGACCACTCTACATCCCTCTTATCTTTCACAACACTCGTTCACCCATCCATGCTCAGACTCAGCGAACTCAAGCTCAAACTCGACAGCGTCTGGTCTGACAAAGCCAACCCGGCCACATTGAGTCATGACGCTCAAAAAATTGGCACCGAGCGTTGGCTTGAATCAATCAGCCCCCAAGCCTCGGGAGATGAAACAGACTTGCATCGCCAAGCACCCCAGGCTCTCTTGGAGCTCGTCCTGGGCACGTTAAAGCTTAAAGAGTCAGAGCTCAAAAGTTTGGTCGTTCATAAGCGAAGTTTTGATGCAAGAGGCACAGGGCTGAATGTGGTCTATATCGTGGACTTTGAGCTCCAAAGTCCTGAGGCAGAACATCAACTTCTTTTGAACTTCACCGGCCCCAAGGCCCAATTGCCCCGCCCTCACCTCATGCCCACACCGGATATGGCTTGGCACCCCTTGGTGACATTGGAGGGCGAGTTGTCCCATGAGGGACTATCGCAACACCCCGAACTCTATCTTGAACGATTGAGGCAAATTGGCCAACAACTGCCCTTCGCTCAGGCTGGGCGAGCATCAGACGCAATAAGAGCATCAGCTCCATCAAGCGTATCAAGTACATCAAGTGCATCAAGCACCCAATCCCCTGGCCTGAATCGCCCCGTGGTCGTGGGGTTTGGCCCGTGCGGTATTTTTGCCGCATTGGTCTTGGCCCAGCTCGGCCTCAGGCCCATTGTGATTGAACGTGGCAAGGCGGTGCGTGAACGCACCAAAGACACTTGGGGGTTTTGGAGAAAAGGCCACTTCAACGCGCACAGCAACGCTCAATTTGGTGAAGGCGGTGCGGGCACATTCTCAGACGGAAAACTCTACTCCCAAATCAAAGACCCAAGGTTCTTGGGCCGCCAAGTCATGCGCGAATTCGTCAAAGCCGGTGCTCCAGAAGAAATTTTGATGGTCGCTCACCCCCACATTGGCACTTTCAAGTTGGTCAAAGTGGTCGAGAACCTTCGCGAGCAGATCATTGCCTTGGGGGGAGAAATCCGATTTGAACAATGCTTGGAGTCTCTCGAACTTGAAGGGGGCCTCAAAGCTGAGCGCCGACAACTCAAAGGGCTGCGCATCTTGGACCTCAAAACCCAAGAAACCTACTCCCTTCAAAGCGAGCATGTGGTGCTCGCACTGGGTCACAGCGCTCGCGATACCTTTGTGCACCTCTACCAACAAGGGGTAGCCATGCAGGCCAAAGCGTTTTCATTGGGCTTTCGCATCGAGCACCCCCAAAGCATGATTGACCTCTCGCGCTGGGGCCGTCATGCAGCGCACCCCTTACTGGGTGCGGCGGACTACAAGCTCGTTCACCACGCTCAAAACGGCCGTGATGTCTATAGCTTTTGCATGTGTCCAGGGGGCACCGTGGTTGCCGCCGCCTCCGAGCCCCACCAAGTTGTCACCAATGGTATGAGCCAATACTCACGCAACGAGAGAAATGCCAATGCGGCCATCGTCGTGGGTATCACGCCAGAGGATTTCAACGTCACGGCTGAATCGTTTGAAAAAAGCATCTCCCCCAATGCCTTGCCAGCCCATACCGCTCAGACACTCTCTGTCTCCCACGTATGGGGTCACTCCCAGGGCGTACACCCTTTGTCAGGATTGGTGATGCAGCGAGGCCTTGAATCACGGGCCTACACGCTGGGAGGTGAGAACTACCACGCACCCGCCCAATTGGTAGGGGACTTCTTAAAGCGCCAAGCCTCCAGCACACTGGGCGATGTTCACCCGTCCTACAAACCTGGGGTGCACTTGACGGACTTGAATGCCGCCTTGCCAGCCGACTTAATCTCAGCCATGCATGAGGCATTGCCCGCTTTTGGCCAAAAAATCAAAGGCTTTGATCGACCCGATGCACTCTTGACTGGTGTAGAGACTCGAACATCCTCGCCCCTCAGAATCTTGCGTGACAAAGCCTATGAGAGCGTCAACACCGAGGGGCTGTACCCCGCTGGGGAGGGCGCAGGGTTCGCAGGCGGAATTTTGTCGGCGGGTGTGGACGGCATCAAGGTCGCGGAGGCCTTGGCTGACAAAATATTCAAAAGGTTCTCTTGACTCACCGTAATGTGTGGAGTCACTTGAAACACGCAACCTGAAACGAGACGAAACTTCTAGGCCCTTTTATTTCTTGCCACTCTAAAGTTTTCTGTCCTCACGGCTCCTCAACCTATTAGAGGCGGGCCTAAAAACTCCCGGGTCCTCGTAGTAGCCTGGCCTGTCTTGGTCTTGTGCCCAACCGGGGATGCCCATCAAGGGCAGAACTTGAAAGCGGGGGACTTCAGCCGACTGAGTCTCAAGAGGCAAAGCGTTGGCCAAGGTATCTCTGAGTCTTTCGTCCCAACGCTCATGCCCCCCCATCTTGGGGCCCCAAGATTCATTCGGAGGGGGACTCACCCGCAACACTTGAGCGGTGATGGACTTGTAAGGGTTGATGAATTTCTCCAACAAAGCATGCCCCACAATGTGCACGTGGCATTGAGCCCATGCGTCTCGTTCTGTGAGGAATAAATCCATCCAACGATGTTCACAAAGCGCGCTCCACATCGCGTCCGTACAACTTAAAAACACCCCACTCTCATCGATCAGGGTAAGACGGTCTCTCAATAAGCCCCTTGCGACAGGCTGGGTTGGGTGCTCATGGCCTCCTAACGCAGTTGTGCCGAGGTCTTGAGCGAGGAGTTGCTGGGCGTGTGCGTTTTGACGCTCAATGGCTTGTCCCTGTAAATGGCTAATGAGTGCCTTGGTTTTAGGCCAGCGACACCAGGACATGGCATTGAAAAAATCATGCACATGCTCTCGGGTAGGCACTTGAGAAAAGGTTTGAATAAAAGTCTCATAGGCCATCGCTTTGGGAAGCAACTCTTGCGAGACAAAGCTCACGTGTGGACGCTCTCCAGTATGGCAATAGACCTCCTCAATGGCTTGATTGAGGGACTGGGCAAGCGATTGCCCAGAGTGCCAATGCGCCAAGGCTTTGGGTCCCCAGGCCAGCAAAGGCTTGTACCAAGGCGTGTTCCAGTCAAGACTGGCCAAGGCAGCACGGGCCTTGAGAGAGACTTGGACAGGCAAAGGTAAAGTTACAGAGACAGGGCCTTGAGCAAGGTCTGAGGCTAGTTCAGGGTTCAAGCAACAGCTCCGATGGACTCTGATTGGACAATGCGGCTTAACAATGGTTTGGCGAGCTACTCAGTTGCACTTTATAGCAACTTTATTGCGACCTTATTGCAACTTCATGATGACTGACCAACCACTCGCCAAGACAACTTTTCCTTGGCAAAAAGCGGTTTCAATTGGTCGCCCCCATAAGGAAAACTCTCGGGCAACTGCCAACTCTCACGGCGCAGGATCAGGTGTCCCTTGTTGCGGGGTAGGCCGTAAAAATCAGCCCCAAAAAACGAAGCAAAGCCCTCGAGTTTATCCAGCGCTTGAACGCTCTCAAAGGCCTGGGCATAAAGCTCCATGGCCGACGCCGCTGTATAGCAACCGGCACATCCACACTCATGCTCTTTGAGGTGGGCAGCATGAGGAGCACTGTCGGTGCCCAAGAAAAAACGAGGATCCGCGCTGGTGGCGGCGGCCAACAATGCCAAGCGATGTCTCTCCCGCTTCAAAACGGGAAGACAATAGTAATGCGGTCTCACTCCCCCCACAAATATTGCATTTCGATTGAGTAACAAATGGTGAGCCGTGAGAGTTGCCGCCGTGTGCGAGGCTTGACTTTTCACAAACTCCACCGCGTCTTGGGTGGTGATGTGCTCAAAGACCACTTTCAATTCAGGAAAATGCGATCTCAAGGGCTTGAGATGCCGCTCAATGAACACCGCCTCTCGGTCAAAGAGGTCCACCTCCGGGTCAGTGACCTCGGCATGGATCAATAATTTAAGCCCATAACGCTGCATGGCTTCGAGCACAGGGTAAATGTTCTCGATGCGGGTGACACCCGAGTCACTGTTGGTGGTGGCCCCGGAGGGGTAGAGTTTGCACGCCACCACACCCGCTTCAAAAGCCGTCTTGATCTCCTCGGGCTGGGTCACATCGGTCAAATAAAGCGTCATCAGTGGCTCAAATTCAAGCCCCTTGGGAAGAGCGGCCAAAATACGCTCACGATACTCCAGTGCCAAAGCGGTGGTGGTGACGGGTGGTTTCAAATTGGGCATGATCACGGCCCGGGCAAATTGACTGGACGTATGGGGCAAGACCACCTCTAGCGCCGAGCCATCTCGCAAATGCAAGTGCCAGTCATCGGGACGCGTGATGATCAATGACTGAGTGGATGTCGTGTCTGAATTCATGGTGGTGATGTCAAGAGATACTTTACTTTGTGCGCTTTAACTTGGGGACCTCGCAAGGAGAGATCAATGTTGCAAAATTTTGCCTAGAAATTCTTTCGTGCGCGCTTGCCGTCTCTCGGGGTGGTTGAAAAACTCGTCCTTGCTACAGTCCTCCAAAATTCGCCCCATGTCCATGAAGATCACACGGTGGCCCACGCGCTTGGCAAACCCCATCTCGTGGGTAACGCACATCATGGTCATACCGTCGTGAGCGAGAGAGGTCATCACATCCAGCACCTCACCCACCATCTCGGGGTCCAAGGCTGAGGTGGGCTCATCAAAGAGCATCACTTTGGGGTCCATGGTCAAGGCTCTAGCGATGGCCACGCGCTGCTGCTGACCCCCGGAGAGTTGGGCGGGATATTTGTCCTTGTGAGCCAACAGGCCCACGCGCTCGAGGTACTTGAGTCCGTGAGACTGTGCTACCTCCACGCTCCGGCCCAAGACTTTGATTTGGGCCAAAGTTAAATTCTCCATCACACTCAAATGGGGAAAGAGCTCAAAGTGCTGAAACACCATGCCCACTTGACTCCTCAATTGAGGAAGCGATGTGGCGGGATCGTGCACAGGTACACCATCAACATAAATTTCACCTTGTTGGATAGGCTCCAAGGCGTTGATGGTTTTAATGAGGGTGGATTTACCGGAGCCTGAGGGCCCACAAATCACCACCACCTCACCCAAGGCAATCTTGGTGCTGCAGTCATTGAGCACTTGGGTCTGCCCATACCATTTGCTGACGTGCTTGAGTTCAATCATGGCGAAGTCTTTCAAGACAATGTGTGTGTTTATTGACGAAGGATGAATAAAGAGTGGATCAAAGGAGAGATGAGATCACAAAAGAGATCACAGATGCCCTTACCTCACAATGGCAATGCGCCGCTCCAGCCGCTTGACCATGAAGGAAGCCGCCCAACTCAAGGCGAAATAGATGACCGCTGCAAGCAAATAAGCCTCCTCAGGTCGACCATAAATTTTGCCAGCGGTCACAAACCCTTTGAGCAAATCATAGGCACCAATCGCATAGACCAAGGAGGTGTCTTGAAAGAGCACAATGGTCTGGGTGAAGATGACGGGCAACATGTTGCGAAACGCTTGCGGCAAGATCACCTGCTGCAAACTCTGCGTGGGGGTGAGACCCAGGGCCAAGGCGGCATTCTTTTGACCCGGGGAGACCGATGAAATACCGGCCCTCATGATCTCGCTGAAATACGCGGCCTCAAAGGCCACAAATGTGAAATAGGCCGAAAACTCCACACCAATCGAATGCCCCGTGAGGAGTGGGATGAGTAAATAAAACCACAAAATCACCATCACCAATGGGATAGAACGCATGGTGTTGACGTAAAAAGCACTGAGCGCGACAAGGGTCTTGATGCCACTCAGGCGCCCAATCGCCAAGAGGGTTCCAATGAGCAAACCACCCAGGCTGGCTATAACAGTGAGTTGAACACTGAAGATAAAGCCTTGCAAGATGAACTTGCGAAGCAACTCAAGCGTCACAAAACTTAAATCTAAATCAAGCATGGTCAGTGCCCCAATCCAAGGGGGGCCACCTTGGCAGCACTCACACCCGCATCAGTCCCTGAAGAGGGGAGTCTCAAACGCCTCTCCACAAAAGCGAAGGCTCGGTTCACCGCAAACGCTGACACCGCATAAAGAAGGGTCACGGCGAGGTAGATCTCAACACCTCTTGAAGTTTCCTCCTGCGCTTGCATGGCAAACATGGTGAGCTCGGGCACCGACACGGCAAAGGCGATGGAAGAGTTTTTTAAGAGATTCATCGACTCGCTCGTGAGCGGGGGGAGGATCACTCGCAAGGCAACAGGCATCAACACATAGCGGTACATCTGAGTACGAGTCATCCCAAGAGCCAACGCTGCCTGAGTTTGTCCGGTTTTAATGGACTCAATACCCGCTCTGAACTGCTCGGCGATGCGTGCCGAGGTGAAAAGCCCCAGCGCCAATGCCACCAACCAAAATGAGGGGAACTGCTGCATGGCAGGCCACAATTTGGGCAACACAAAGTACCATAAAAACACTTGCACCAAGAGAGGAATATTCCGAAAAAGCTCCACCCATGCCAGTGCCAATCGATTAATCCAAGGAGAGGCGCGAAGGGTGCGCATCACGCCAACCAAGGCGCCCACACTCACGGCCACACACCAAGCCGCCAGTGCAACCCCCAGGGTCCAGCCCCACGCCTGGAGCATCCACTCCAAGTAAGTGCGGCCACCACCGTCATCGCTTAAAAATATTTGCCAATCCCAATGCATGAATACCTTTGAGGGTGGGGTCTTGATTGATTCAAACGCCCCAGCACCCTATCTAAAAGGTACTGGAGCCCAAGTCCACAGGTTTGAAAGATGGTTTACTTTTTCAGCAACTCTTCCATGGGCTTATCGTTCAAATTAACCCAAGCGGATTTGGTGTTTTCGCTGGCCGGTAAGCCCACACGGGTATTCTTGGGAGGGATGGGCTGGACAAACCACTTGTCATAAAGCTTGGCCAATTCTCCTGATTTGGCTAGCTCACGGATGGTGTCGTCAGCCACCTTCTTAAAGGCGGGATCATCCTTTCTGAGCATGATGGCAATGGGCTCCACGGAGAGCACCTCGCCCACGATTTTGTAATCGGCTGGGTTTTTGGACATGGCGATATTACCGGCCAAGATTTGGCCATCCATCACAAAAGCATCGGCCCGGCCCGATTCGAGTAGCAAAAAGCTGTCCGCATGGTCTTTGCCGTAAACTTCCTTGAAGTCAACGCCTGTGGCTTTTTCGTGCTTTCTAAGTAGCTGCACCGAGGTTGTTCCGGTAGTGGTCGCAACGCTCTTGCCGTTCAGTTGATTAATCGAGGTGATCCCTGAGTTGGCTTTCACCGCCATGCGCACCTCCTCTACATAGGTATTGATGGCAAAGGCAACATCTTTTTGACGGGCTTGGTTGTTGGTGGTGGATCCACACTCGATATCCACGGTGCCGTTTTGCGTCAAAGGGATTCTATTTTGAGAGGTCACCAAGACGTACTTGACATCAAGTTTCTTGCCCACGGCTTTTTCAACGTTGGCAACAATGCGCTGGCAAATTTCGATGTGGTAACCAACATATTTGCCCTCTCCCAATGTGTAGGACAAAGCGCCAGAAGAATCTCTCACGCCCATGGCAATTTCACCCGAGGCCTTGACCTTGGCCAAAGTATCGTTCGATTGGGCCCAAACGGAGCCGCTCGCCATCAAAGCGCCCAGTGCACTGAACAACATCACCTTAACGGCCTGCAACCCCAAAACATTTTTAAGCATTTCTCAACTCCTTTAATGAATCCGATGAATCAACCATGTTACAAAAAACATGGTTCATTATGAACGATATGTTTGCCATTCTGAGCGTTCCCAGCTGTCCGGTGATGATTTTTTTACCCCTCCTCTGCTGGTCGACGTGCATGACGTTTGAGGCCTGTAACGAGCGCCTTGGCGATCAACAAGCGCGAGACCCTCCCTTGTGCCCAGCCAAGGTTTCAATCCACCATTAAAAAAGTGCGCCTAGGCGCACTTTTTGGGGGTTTCTCAAAGCCAGCCGCAATCGAGCCGGCCTTCAAGACAAGAGGAATTCACTTGGGAATCACCCCAAGCGAATTTCACTAAGGGATTTAGAAAAAGCCGTACAGCAAGCCCACGTTGACCGTGCTGGCGGTTTGGTTAGGCGTGACCATATCTGAGGCAACGCTAGACCATGTGAAATTGGCAAAACCAGACTTGGAGCCACTGTTTTTCACATTGGCGTATTGGCCGTAAACGGTCAAATCCTTCAAGAATTTGTAGTAAACACCAACGGCAGCAGTATTGATGTTGTAGTTGGTGGCAGAATCTTTGGTGTTGTATAAACCAAGGTCAAATGATGTGGCGGGGTTCAAAGAGTATGAACCACCAATACCCGATGTGTTCAACTTTGAGTAAGCCATGTTCTTTTGTGAAAGCACCAAACCTTTGGCTGTGAAATCACCAAATTTGTAGGTCAAACCACCCACTGTACCGCTGGTTGCTGTTGCAACTGCAGTGGATTGGGCTTCTGTGTAACTAGCCACTGTGGCACCCAAGCCATCAGCAGAATACACTGCTGAAAAAGCGCTTCCGCTCTTGGCGCCACCAGCAGAGGTGTTGTTTTGTGGAATGAGCTGACCAGCAAAGGTGAAGCCAGAAATGACGGGAGAGGTGTAAGAAATAGAACCTGTCTCGATCGTGTTCAAGCCACCATCGATGTCAGCAGCGGCCAACGCGCTACCGTAGTTGGAGCCAGCACGGGGGTCGGCCATCAAAATGCTATTGAAAGCGAAGTTGGGTTGTGTACCCACAACCAATTTACCAGCAGAGCCACTCACATAGAGGTTGGCTTGACGGTTGAACGCTGTGTTGCCACCGAAAGCGTAAGACTGTGAATTGGTGGGGTTGAGCAAAAAGCCTGTCTCAAGTTTGATACCAGCTGAATAACCTTTTTCCAGTGATTTTTCAGCGGTCAAGCCAAAAAAGTTAGGTGCCACACCGCCAGTGATGAACTCAGACGTGGTGGTATTACCCGTCTTGCCACCAGACAATGAGGTGGACGCAATACCGCCGTCAATCAAGGCGTAAAAACTAAAGCCTTCAGCATGAGCAGTGATGCCCGCTCCAGCCAATAATGAGACCAACAGGGTACTTTTTAATGCAATTTTCATGGTTTCTCCAGGGTTAAAAAATCGTCTTGCAGAGCATGTCATCAAATTGTAATTGCAAGTTACGGGCCAATAACAAGCAAGAGAAACCCGATGAATGTAAACCCCAATAATTAATAGTAATCACTCATAAAATTTAAAATTTTTAGAAAAAATGAGCTATTTTTAGCTATTCATATCGTTGTAATATTTCAACAATAAAATTTGATTTAATGCCAAAATAATGCCCACTTCACCTAGGTGGTGCAGCATGCACCTTGATGGTGCTAAAACAGGACAACATTGCATTGACTCAGAGGGATCCAAAGTCCTCATAACGGCCGTTTTTTCAGTTTTCAGTTTTCTGTCCTTGGGTCAGATGAGCCCAACACCGAAAACTACACCGTCTTCATATCCAAAGAGGCCAACAAGGCTTGATCTCTTTCCCAATCGGGGTTGCCAGTGGTGAGCAACTTGTCGCCATAAAAGATCGAATTGGCACCCGCCATGAAGCACAGAGCTTGGATGCCGTCCCCCATTTCTTGCCGGCCCGCTGACAACCGCACGCGGGTCGTGGGCATGGTGATTCTGGCCACAGCAATCGTACGCACGAACTCGAATGGATCCAGGGCCTTTGTTTGCGCAAGCGGGGTGCCTTGAACGTGCACCAAGTGGTTGATGGGCACCGATTCAGGATAGGGGTCCAAGTTGGCCAACTGATGGATAAGTCCAGCTCGCTCAGAACGACTCTCGCCCATGCCCACGATCCCACCGCTGCAGACATTCATGCCGGCCTCTCTCACGTGCTGCAAAGTATTTAAGCGGTCTTGATAGACTCGTGTGGTGATGATGTCACCGTACAGCTCTGGCGCGGTATCCAAATTGTGGTTGTAGTAATCCAAACCCGCGTCTCTCAAAGCCCCTGCCTGAGAGGAAGTGAGCATCCCCAGCGTACAACACGCCTCCATCCCCAAGTCCTTTACCACCCCGATCAAGGCGGAGACCTTCTCCACATCCCGATCGTGCAACTCACGCCAAGCCGCACCCATACAAAATCGACTCGCCCCATTGGCTTTGGCTGCAGTCGCAGCCTCTCGAACCGCGTCTACATCCAACAATTTGGTAGCCTCAAGACCGGTGTCATGGTGAACCGATTGAGGGCAATAAGAGCAATCCTCTGGGCAACCCCCGGTTTTGATGGACAAAAGCGTTGAGAGCTGAACCTCACTGGCGTTGAAATGCTCGCGGTGAACCGTTTGCGCCTGAAAGAGCAAATCATTGAAGGGCAAGTCAAAAAGGGCTTGGACATGTGCCAGGCTCAGGCGCTCATTTTTACCAACACCACGGGTGAGTTTTGGCGCGACCTCCCCCACAGGGACAAAGGTCAGGGGACTTTCAGTGAGGGTGGTGCTGGTGGTCATGGATCAGTGAAGGCGTGGTTTGAGTGAGAAAGAGAAAAAAATTACGGTAACGGTAACAGTAACGGTAAGGGTAATGGCCAGAGTAAGGTTTTTTAACAACAAACAAGGTGCCAAGAGGCCTTGGCGTGGTGAGTTGGAGCTCGTTGTGAGCCGTTAATGCGAATAGGGGCACGGATGCGTCCCGCTCATAACAAAAACCCTTTCAAACCTCAGAAATGCTCCCCTTTGGAAGATAGAGATTCAACCCTCAAAGCCTAAGCGTAGTATATTGGCTTTTTGTAATTCTCCCCCTCACGCTTAGCGAAACAGCAATGTCCTCCCAGTCCTTCAAATTAAGCCCAACACCCCCGATGGATTGGAGCCAACGCAGTCTCTTGAGTGTTTGGCACCCCTGCACCCAAATGCAGAACCATCAGGACCAGCCGCCTTTGGCCATCGTCAAGGGTGAAGGGGTGTGGCTATACGATGCGCACGATCGCGCTTACATGGACTGCATCAGCTCTTGGTGGACAAACCTCTTTGGTCACGCCAATCCTCGCATCAATGCAGCCATTCAGGCACAAATGGGCCGCATCGAACACGTCATGCTCGCTGGCCTTACCCACCCGCCCGTGGTTGAGTTGTCAGAAAAACTCTCAGCGTTGACCCAACACCACTTGGGCCACGCCTTTTATGCAAGCGACGGCGCCTCAGCGGTTGAGATTGCCATGAAGATGAGTCACCATTACTGGAGGCAAACTGGCAAGCCCCAAAAAAACGAATTCGTTTGCCTCTCTCGGAGCTACCACGGCGAAACCTTGGGAGCCTTATCTCTCACCGACGTCCCCCTTTTTCGTGCGTCTTACGAGTCCTTGATTCGCGGTGTTCACATCGTCATGTCGCCCGATGGGAGACAAGCCAAAGGGGGACTAAGCGCCGATGATGTCGCTCACCTTGCCGCCAAGTCCTTGGAGGACTTGCTGCAGCAACGCGCGGGCCACATCAGCGCCTTGATCGTTGAGCCGCGCGTGCAGTGCGCAGGCCACATGGCCATGCACTCGCCGCTCTACCTCAAGCTCGCCCGCACTTTGTGCGATCAGTACGGCGTTCACCTCATCTGCGACGAGATCGCTGTGGGCTGCGGACGAACGGGCACATTCTTTGCCTCTGAGAGTGCTCAAATTTGGCCGGATTTTTTAACCCTCTCCAAAGGCATCAGTGCGGGCTACTTACCACTGTCTATTTCGTTGTGTACACCAAAGATTTATCAGGCTTTTTTAAGCGACCAGATGGCCCAAGGCTTTTTGCACTCTCACTCCTACAGCGGGAACCCTTTGGCTTGCAGCGCGGCATTGGCGGCCTTGGCAATTTTTGAAAGCGATGGTGTACTGGCGCACAACATTCAACTTGCACAACAAATGAATGACGCTTTTGCATGGGTACAAAAAGACGAGCGACTGGAGTCCTTACGGCAAACAGGCATGATTTTGGCGTTTGACCTCAAAGCCGAGTGGGCACAACGCACCCCGCAATTCTCCTCTCTCATGCACACCCACTGCTTGGCACAAGGACTGCTAATTCGCCCGATTGGAGAAACTGTCTATGTGATGCCCCCCTATGTGATCAGTCCATCGCAATTGGAGCAGATGTCTAGTGGCATCCAAAGCGCTCTCGATTTGAGCCTCAGACATTGATCTCCAGGCTTTACAAAAGAGCACAGAGCATTAAAAATACAAACAAAGCCGACACTCACGCGATGCACAATTCTTCCTTCACTGCTCCTACTCCTGCTCCCGCTCCTGCTTCTGCTCCTGCTCCCCCTCTTACTCCCACCCCTGCGCCAACTCTAGCCTCAGTTCCCACTCTCGTTCAGAGCAAACCAATTGAGTCCTTATCAGCAAGTCCCTCAAGGGCTGAAAGCTTAGCCCGTGAGGGACTGAACGAGCTCAGTGGGAAAGATCTCTTCAGAGTGCGCCGCATCGCGCAAAGCCCCACTCAGACTCAGCAAAAATTTGATGGCCAAGACTTTTCCAGTTTTTGCTCCAACGATTACTTGGGGCTGGCAAGCGACCCGCTCCTGACAGAGGCTTTGCTCGAAGGCGCAAAGCTTTGGGGTGTGGGCTCAGGAGCGTCACATTTGATCAGCGGGCACACTCAGGCCCACCAAGCGCTTGAAGATCGACTGGCCACTTGGATGTCCCCTCACATCCCTCAGGCCCAGGCCTTGTTGTTTTCCAGCGGCTACGCCGCCAACCTCAGTCTCATGGGAGCACTCTCGGAA